>NZ_JBJPHU010000103.1:0-24274 GCF_052939515.1 Phormidesmis sp. 146-33 | reverse complement strand
AAATGAATCCTAGCCAGAAGGAGGAAATTATGCAGAACCTGACCAGTTGGGAAGAAAAAGGCATGGAAAAGGGTATGGAAAAGGGGCGGCGATCGCTCGTGTTTCTCCTTTTACAGCAGAAAGTGGGACAGTTACCTCAACTTCTAAGCGATCGTATCTCAACCATGTCTGCTAACCAACTAGAAGCACTTGCGATCGCGCTATTGAACTTTAGTACGATCGATGACCTGACGACTTGGTTAGACAATCAAGAATAAAAGCAATCTCTAACTGTAGTGCCGAGCTTGAACAAATCAACCAGAACTAAGATCTTATTGACTAAAGTATTATCTAAAGTATTACTTGCACAATGAGCCTGAAACAGATTTTGTTTGTTGAACTTTTGGGTGGCATTGGCGATGTGTTAATTGCGCTGGCTGCAATTCAGGCGTTGAGTCGATCGCATCCTCACGCCAAACTCACTGTTCTCACCTTTGCACCGGGTGGGGAATTGCTCAAAACTGATCCGCTGATTCATCAAGTGGTGGTTGCTCAAAAAGGAGAAGCTAAACAAGCGATCTCTTCGAGTTACCAGGAGGTCGCTAACCTCCTCTGCCATCAGAAATTTGATCTTATTGTGTCTGATACCAAATACGACGGGATTGACCAACTCATTCACTCTAGTGACGCTCAATGTATCACGAATCTATGGCGATCGCCGCCTTCTAATCAGTTCGTGAGCGATCGCTTTCTCGAAATTCTGCGATTTGAAAATCTGATCACACAGGAATCTATTCAGCCAGCCAGACTGCATCTTTTGGAGACCGAACGGCAAACCGCATTCGAACAATTGGGCAATATTGAGCGCCCGATCGTCGTTCTCTATACCGATGCGGGAATGCAGATCAAACGCTGGCCCACCCAGAGATTCGTTGAATTGGGACGGCGCTTAAAGCAGCAGTTTGGCGGAACGATCGTGCTGCCGATCGGGGCAAATCTTACCGAAGTGACGGAGATAGGAAAATCAGACGATATGACAGTTTGGCCACAGGGAACGCTACGCGACTTTGCGGCGATGATGTCATGGGTAGATTTGACGATCGCACCTGACACCGGCCCCGCTCGAATTTCTGCTGCATTAGGCATTCCGACGATCACTTTATTTGGGCCGTCGTGGCATCAACGCTATGGACAGCCAACTCCTCACCAAAATCTGCAAGGGTATTTAGACTGTCCTGAACGGGTCATCCAAAACTTTACTGAGCAGCGTTGCTGGTATGGAGGCGTTTGTCCGTTTGAGCAGTGGAATACTTGTCTAGAAGGAATTTCTGTCGATCAGGTGATGACAAGCGCGATCGAGTTACTCCAAGCTCAAAAAGATAACGTCTTGAAGTAAAGCGCATGATACAGCCTCTTCGTCACTCAGTCCAGCAGTTTGTCCGCAGTAATCCGTGGTTGTCGGTTCGCAATCTGTTGGTGATGCGGCTCGACAACATTGGCGACGTGATTATGACGAGTCCGGTACTGCGATCGCTCAAGGAAAACTTGCCCCAAGCGCGGCTGACATTGATGGCGAGTCCGGGCGGGTCGTTGGCGGCTCCGTTGTTGCCGTGGGTAGATGACGTGATAACGTGGCGAGTGCTGTGGCAGGATTTGGGGCGGTTAGCGTTTGATCCGAGGCGAGAGTGGCGACTGATATCTAAGTTAAGTGAGCACCAGTTTGATGCGGCTGTCATTCTCACGAGCTTTAATCAATCGCCTCACCCGCCTGCGTTGATTTGTTCTTTGGCTGGCATTCCGCTGAGGGTGGGTGAATCGAAGGAAAAGGGTGGAAACGCTTTGACAACAGAGGCTTCGTCAGCCCCTGATCACACTCATCAAGTCGAGCGAAATTTGGGACTGATTGAAGCGATCGGGTTTGAGGTGCGCGATCGTTCCCTGGCCATTCAAATTCCAGAAGCGGCTCACCGAACGGGTACAAATCTGCTGAGTCAACATGGATTAGCCGCAAATGCTCCCTTTTTGTTGTTGAATCCCTGGACAAGCTGCCAGTCTCGAAATTATGCGGCAGATCGGTTTGCGATCGCGTCTCATCAATTGTCTAAAATCACAGGCTGGAAGATAGTTGTGACCGGAGTTGAGAAAGACCGATCGCACAGTGGCGAACTATTTAAAGTACTAGGAGAATCAGCAATCGATCTAATTGGAGCAACCGATTTGTCAACGCTGGCGGCCTTGATTCAGCGATCGAAATTGATGTTAAGTAACAACACCTCCACCATGCACCTTGCAGACGCAACTCGAACGCCCAGCGTCATCCTATTTGCCGGAACCGAACTAGAATCACAATGGCAACCACGAGACTGTCGATCGCGACTACTCCGTCAGCCAACTCCCTGTAGTCCTTGCTACGCCTTCACCTGCCCCTATCACCTGGAATGTTTGGATATTGCACCCAATCAAGTCGTCCAAGCCGGAGTAGAGCTTTTGAGCCTTTGATATTAACGTGAATTCGATGAAATCTTTCGCTGCGGTTGTTAATCCAGGCAGCCCCCTAAATCCCCCAAAATTGGGGGACTTTGAACCCAAAATCTTGTCTTAAAGTCCCCCAATTTTGGGGGGTTGGGGGGCAGAAGCGCTGAAGAACGAAGCAAAAAAACTTCATCGAATCCACGTGATATTAGAATTTAGGCGTTGCTGTATTGGAGGGATAAATCTATGGGAAGTGTCAAGCTCTTCGCCCCCTAAATCCCCAAAATTGGGGGACTTTGAACCTTGGGTTTCCCGCCGCTTTGAGGCAAAGTTGAGGTTAGGGATGAAAAGTGAAAGTATGAATCACTATCTCATCCCATTGCTTTTATGAAATACGGACACCTTCGGGAAGCGGTCTGCCTTTGGGTTGAGGCAGAGCAGGTCGATCGTAAGGCATCGGAATGTATTGCACAGAGGGGCGACCACCTTGAGGCTGTGGATACAACTCCATCAGATCATAGACTTCGCGCTGCAAACCGACGGTGATCGGCAAACCCATTTTCGTTGCTTCTTCGACCGTGATGGGGTAGTCGTGGGTGACTCTTCCGGTCGTCAAGGCTTCTACGATCGACTCAATGTTATCAGGGTTAATCTTCTGATTAGGAACGCTATCTTTGAGCAAAGTTCGGACAAACCGTTGCACTTGTTTAATGGCCTTTCCAGCTAAATCGGCCATGATAAGCGTATTGTCATCAATTTCACCGATCGGCTTTTGCTCCACTACTTTGAGAATACTAGCCGCCGCAAAGTTGCCCAACTGCGGATCAACGGGGCCCAACACCGCATTGGCATCCATTACAATTTCATCAGCCGCCAGCGCCAACATTGTCCCGCCACTCATCGCATAGTGAGGCACATAAACTGTAACTTTGGCAGGGTGACGAATCAGCGCTCTCGCAATCTGCTCAGTTGCTAACACCAAGCCGCCGGGCGTGTGCAAAATCAAGTCGATCGGCACATCTGGCGGAGTCAGACGAATCGCTCTGAGAATTTGTTCAGAGTCTTCGATCGTAATATAGCGAGACAATGGAATTCCTAGCAGGCTGATCGATTCTTGGCGATGGATCAGCAAAATAACTCGACTATTCTTTTTTTGTTCAATTTCCTTAAGCTTTCCAAACCGACGCATTTCAGTTTGGCGACGTTGCCACAAGGGTTGCAGCGATGAAAAAAGAAAGAACACCCAGATTAAATCAAAGGGGCTAAACGTCATAAGGTCTACAGCTTAATCTTGATTTTGTCCCTCAATTGTTTCAATTTCCCAGTTAAAAAAAGTCTACCTGGAGAGTTAGAAATTTACGGTAAAAGATTTTTTGCTCAGGTTTGCAAGTTCTTTCAGTGATCAAAGAGCATCCAAACAAAGGAAGACATCGCCTAAATTTATGAATTAATTCTTGCCTTCCTGCGCTAACTTGTCTCGACTATGCGCTGACCAAAATTTTTAGTGATGACGCTACCTAGCCTTATCATTCATCCAAACCTCCAAATCGACATTACTAACTTAAGGACGGGCCCACTCCACGAGTTCCAGGACTTTGAGTTTTCGATCGCCTCCTCCCCCCTCTCTCCCTCAACTGAATATTTTTCGCCTTCAGTTTTGCTTTACAATTTTGGCAATCCCGGAATTTCACACCAAAAAATTCCCATTTCTCAGCCCTTCAACCCTTCGGAACTTATATGAGCATTGGATATGTTGCCCTCGTCCTGCACGCCCACCTGCCCTTCGTCCGTCACCCCGAAAGTGACTATGTGCTGGAAGAAGAATGGCTCTACGAAGCCATCACCGAGACGTATATACCACTGCTACAAGTCTTTGAGGGGCTAAAACGAGACGGCGTTAACTTCAAATTGACGATGAGCATGACTCCGCCCCTGGTGTCGATGTTGCTCGATCCGTTGCTGCAAGAACGCTACGACGATCACCTCGCTCAACTCGAAGAACTCACCGAGATGGAGGTCGAGCGTCACGCCCACAACGGTCACATGAAGTACCTGGCAGAACACTACGCCAAAGAATTCAACGCCGTGCGTCACATGTGGGAGAAGTACGATCGCAACCTGATCAAAGCCTTCAAACAATATCTTGACAGTGGCAATCTAGAAATCATCACCTGTGGCGCAACGCATGGCTATCTGCCGTTAATGAAGATGTATCCGCAGGCTGTTTGGGCCCAGATTCAAGTTGCCTGTGAGCATTATGAGCAGACATTTGGACGACCCGCAAAAGGGATTTGGCTCCCAGAGTGCGCTTATTACGAAGGGGTCGATCGCATGTTGGCAGATGCCGGACTGCGCTACTTCTTAACTGACGGACATGGCATTCTCTATGCGCGTCCTCGTCCCCGATTTGGCACCTATGCGCCCATTTTTACCGAGGCAGGCGTGGCAGCTTTTGGACGTGACCACGAATCGTCTCAGCAAGTCTGGTCTTCTGAAGTTGGCTATCCCGGTGCAGCAGAGTATCGAGAATTCTATCGTGATTTAGGCTGGGATGCTGACTACGAATACATTAAGCCCTACGTCATGCCCAATGGTCAGCGCAAAAATGTCGGCATTAAGTACCACAAAATCACAGGCAAAGGGTTAGGACTATCCGATAAGCAACTCTACGATCCCTACTGGGCAAAAGAAAAAACCGCCGAACATGCCGAAAATTTTGCCTACAATCGCGAACGTCAAGTCGAACACCTCAGCGGCATCATGCAGCGCCCGCCGATCATCGTCTCGCCCTATGACGCAGAACTCTTTGGTCATTGGTGGTATGAAGGCCCCTGGTTTATTGATTACCTGTTCCGCAAAGCTTGGTTTGATCAGAACACGTTTGAGATGACGCACCTGGCAGATTACTTAAAAGATCATCCCACTCAGCAGGTCTGCCGTCCCTCACAATCAAGCTGGGGCTACAAAGGCTTTCACGAATACTGGCTCAACGAAACCAACGCCTGGGTGTATCCTCACTTACATAAAGCGGCTGAACGCATGATCGAGCTTTCAAAACGCGAACCCGAAGACGAATTAAGCTGGCGTGCCTTAAATCAGGCGGCGAGAGAACTGCTACTCGCACAATCGTCCGACTGGGCCTTCATTATGCGAACCGGAACAATGGTGCCCTACGCGATTAGAAGAACTCGATCGCACCTGATGCGCTTTAACAAACTCTTTGAAGATATCAACCAGGGCAAAATCGATTCCGGCTGGGTCGAAAAAGTAGAAGCGATCGACAATATCTTCCCCAACATCAACTACCGCGTTTATCGTCCTCTCTAGAATAGTCAGGACATAATCAGCAGGATGTGGTGCATCATAAACTTAGTTGTCCACATCCTCAACAACTCGCTCTACTGGGGGACTATGACTCAGACCAATGTGCCGATCGCAGCCAAATCCTCACCATCCAAAAAGCTCACCTTCAAGGAGTATTTGTTTTACCAAGGAGAGCCTGATGTTTTATATGAACTCTATCAAGGCACCGTAATACCAATGGCGGCTCCCACTGCTCTTCATATTGACATTTGCAAATTTCTGGTCTATCACCTTCAGCGATATATTGTTGCCAAAGGGCTAGATTTGGTCGCCGTTACAGAAGCTGGTGTTAGAACTGAAATCGACGGGACTCGCATTCCAGATGTGGTCGTCTGTAGCCAAACTATTTGGGAGCAAGTGAGAAGTCGTCCTGGATCAGGTGTCTTAGATTTCAATGAAGTACCTGTACTCGTTATTGAAGTAGCTAGTGACAATTGGCGTGAGGACTACATTCGCAAACGGGCAGAATATGCACTGATTGATATTCCTGAATATTGCATTGTCGATCCCAAAAAAGAACGGGTCAGAATCATGACCAATCCCGCTAATGAAGATGGTTATCAACATGCCGACTTCATGCGGGGACAACAAATTCAATTTTCCCAGTTTCCCGATTTGGTTTTATCAGTTGATGAAGTGCTTTCTCCTGCTAACGTTGAGACTCTCATTAAAGCAGAACAAGCTCAACGCCAACAGCTAGAACAAGAACTTATCATAGAACGTCAACGAGCTGAGCAACAACGTCAACGAGCTGAGAAGCTGGCTGAAATGCTGCGATCGCAAGGCATCAACCCAAACGATCTCTAAACAATTGCAAAAGAAGTCCGGCTTGCTAGAACCAATTACAAAGTCGAACTTCTCTCAACAGCTTTTCTCTTGTCGCCCTACTTAAAGGTGCCAGCACCAGCCAGCGCCAACACACCCAACACGCCCAAAATGTGACCAAAACTCATCGAAGCCAAGAAGCCCGCCACACTGATGTCATTAAACAGCGACTTTGAAAAAGGCAACGGCATCTTAGCGCCCGTGTGAGGATATTTAATCGTGCGGCTGGCAACTATCAAGACAAATAGACAAGAGCCGATAATAATGGGAGTTCCTTCCCAGTTCCAAAGATCTGTACCCACGGTAGGCAAGGCGGCGAAAGAAGACAGAAGCATATTGATTACTCCTAACTGGATTTAAGATGCACTCATCTTTTCGCGATCGCTCCTCTTTTACCTCTGCCCCCTGTGAGAGTTGAGGCTCCAACTCTAGAGAGATTGTCAGATTGAGACTGCTTCTGTCTCTGTGTAGGGGTGCCCTGTCAAGCAAGCACCTAAGCTTTGTATCAGACATTGCAATTAACCCAAATTACAGAGGCTTTTATGACCATCGATACAAAAGAACTCAATAGCCTTGCTACCAGTTTTAAGCGGCTCCCAGTTGATGATCAAATTGCTGCAATGGGCTATCTCTATCAGGAAATTGGAGGGTCTTTACTCTCGTCTGATATGGCTTCCAAAAAAGTCGAAGAAGTCGTGAAGCAAGTGACAGAAATGCGCGAGGGTAGCCAAGTTGAGTTTTTGCAGGACGTTCTATCAGACACTGATCGCGATGAGGTGGTTCTTGATATCCATCCTTCTAAGGCAATGGCGCAACTGATTCCGGGTGATGGCGTGGAGTCTCCGATCGAGGAGTACGAAAGCCTCAGCCCCAATGAGCGTCTCGCTGTCTGGTACAATCTCGCCAGCAAAATGGGAGACGGTATGGTGACGATGCCGAGTGACTATTCTCTATCGTCTGAGACACAAGAATTACTCACCTCGCTCAAATCTTATGAGACTGAGGAAAAGCTACAATTTTTAAGCAAGATCGTTTGATCAGCACAAGATTTGAGCAGCACAGGAAAAGAATGAAGCGGATCAAGGATCTAGTTGTCCAAGATTCGCTTCATCGGTTTTGATTGAGGTGGGTTAGTCGATCGCTGATTTGCGTCGTTTTAGAGCAGACAATCCTAATAAGCTAACGGCTGCTAATCCAACGATCGCGCCGGGTTCTGGAACTTTAATATCCGCGTAAGTGATGCCGATCGGACGCTTCAAATCTCCATTCGTCGCTACAAAAACTGCACTTGAGTTTCCGGCAGAAGGGAAGGGCTTGCCGTTGCTGTCGTAGCGCAAGATTGCACCGTTGTTAGTCTTATTATCAAAACCAACCGTATAAAGGTTTCCACTAGGATCAAAGGTAAGATTGCCAAAGCTACTGGATGCCGTTTGGTATTTGGTGGAAATCATCTCTTTGAAAGTGCCTGTTTGCAAATCATAGCGACGAATATCACTGGCAAAGTCGCTAACAAATAGATCGCCTTGAGGCCCGATCGCCAATCCCAAAAAGCTTACAAACCCAACGTCTGGAGAGGGAGTTGGTTGGCTAATGAAGACTTTCGACTCGCCTGTTTTGATGTCATAGCTCAACACCTGACTCTCAAACCCAGGGAAACTGGCCTTAAATGATCCAGGTTTGTCAGGATCGGGGATGGCAACGCTGCCTTGAGTCGTCACCAACAGACGACCATCCGCTGTGAACAGCAGATCATTGGGCCCGTTCAGCTTGCCAGATTCTCGTGTGCCTGTCGCGGCGGCGAATACGTCAATAAATGCGCCTGTTTTGCCGTCAAAGCGGAGAATTTGGTCGGTGAGAAAGCTGCTGACATAGAGATTGCCGTCGGGGCCAAAGGCATTGCCGTAGGGACGAATCAGCCCAGTGGTCGCAAACTCATCGATAAAATCGCCTGTCTTGCCGTTGTAGCGTAGAATCTTTCCTGTAGAGCCACTGCCACTGCTGACATAGAGATTGCCGTCGGGGCCAAAAGTCAGATCGTCGGGGTCAAGCAATCCGCCTGAGCCAAGTGCGATAAAGTCTCCGCCAAAGTTTCCGGCATCACCGTAGATAACGACATTGTTGCCTCTGGTATTTCCGATTAGAAGGGCGGCATCGGCTCTAGCAGCCAGTAGACTCAAGAGTGAGCCAACACTGACCACGATCGAGCGTTTTAGGAAAGAAGATGACTTGCTCATTAAATTTCTATAGCGTGATCAAGATAATCTTTCTATTGTTGAGAGAATTGAGCTTCTGAACTGTCGTTTGCGTCACCAAAATCAGCAATATTCCTGATCTTATCCGTAATTTCACGTAAATCTTTGATGAAGTTCATACCAAGACACTATGAATTCTGAGAACACTGCGATCGTTCCGTGGCGGTTGCGCGATCGCTCCTTTAATTGGGGGTCTCAAACTTACTTGATGGGCGTTTTGAATGTCACACCTGACAGTTTTAGTGATGGGGGACAGTTCAATACGATCGCAGCCGCTTGCAAACAGTCTCAGCAGTTGGTAAAGGGCGGAGCAGACATTCTAGACATCGGTGGACAATCCACTCGCCCTAACGCAGAAGAAATCTCGCTGACTGAGGAACTCGATCGCGTCATTCCCATCATTCAAGCGCTACGGCAAAATCCAGAATTCTCAAGCGTTCCCATCTCGGTAGATACGACCAGAGCTAAAGTTGCGGAGGCGGCGATCGAGTCTGGTGTTGACTTGATCAACGACGTTTCGGGCGGCACGTTTGATGCAGAAATGTTGCCTACAGTGGCGAGGTTACAGGTTCCGATCGCGCTGATGCACTTGCGCGGAACCCCTAAAACCATGCAGACGCTCACAGACTACGACGATCTAATTGGCGAAATTTATCAGTTTTTGTCAGAACGACTTGAGGTGGCGATCGCATCGGGGGTCGATCGTCAGCAAATCATTCTCGACCCCGGCATTGGGTTTGCCAAAAAATACGCCCACAATCTGGAAATTCTGCGGAGACTCCCAGACTTTCAAAGCTTGAACTGTCCAATTTTAGTCGGAGTCTCTCGCAAAAGTTTTATCGGGCATCTTCTCAACCAGCCCGACCCTCAAAAACGAGTCTGGGGAACAGCGGCCGCCTGTGTGAGTGCGATCGTCGGCGGTGCCCATCTTCTCAGAGTTCACGATCTACCAGAAATGCGAGAGGTTTGTCGAGTTGCCGATGCAATTTGGCGGGGCGAAGGTCTCCCCATCTCTAAGTAGAGCCGTTTCCAGAACTGGTGTCTGTGCCCTGATCAAATTCATTGGGATTGATCAAATCTGTGATGGCTTCATTCATGAATTTAGGATCCATGAACACAATTTTGGCGTTGCCGCTCTTGCTCAATTCTAGACTGGCGTTGACATAATCTCTGGCAACTAGATAGCGCAACACTTCTTGAGAATTAGGATGGCTTCGTAGCGCTTCGGCAAGCTCGGCGATCGACTGTACCGTTGCCTCAGTTCTCGAAAGGGTGGCTTGCTTTTCACTGCGGGCAGTCCGCTCTCTTTCGAGAGAGTCTCTCAACGCCTGCGACAAGATGATTTCCTGCACCTCCACCCGAATTACCTTCACCCCCCAGTTTGCAGTCGCTTTGTCGAGTTGGCGCAGCAAGGCTTGATTGACCCGACTGGTCGAAGAAATCGCCTCTTCTAGCGAGAGTTGCCCAATCTCCGCACGTAAGTTGGTGGTCACGAGTTGTCTGAGCGCTTCTTCGAGATCCTCAACGGCGTAGTAGGCTTTCTTGAGGTCGAGAATTTGCCAAAAGACGACAGCATCCACCTCGATCGGCACATTGTCATTGGTCAGGGCTTTTTGAGGTTTGATGTCAGAGATCTGCTCGCGAATCGTCTCAACCAAAACTGTGTCCAAAATTGGAATCACAAAATTAAGTCCTGGCTTCAAGGTGCGTCTGTATTGTCCAAGCCGTTGCACCAAGGCTTCATCACCCTGATCAATGATTCTTACAGAGCCAATTACATAGCCCAGGACAATCAGTGTGAATGCACCAAGTAACTCAATCATATATGCGCTCCTTCGAGCTTTTTAGAATGTAGGGGTTTGCTTAGATAAGAGGGGACGAAGCGTGAGTTATTTATAACTTCAAATTCTCAGGGTGATTCATTTTATAGCAATTATAGAGATTGGAATACGCTCTATAGCGATAGTTTTAGCATTCTCAAGGAGACTCCAGCCATCTTTTTAGACTTCAAAACTCTTTTCGCTTACTTTCTTGCCAGACATTGCCGATGCCTTTGACCACGCCCCGACCGATTAAACCAATGCCGCGACCAATCACTTCGGTCAACAGATACACAACACCCCTGCCTACAAAAGCGATCGCTGACCGCAGCCGAGGGGCGATCGCATCCCGTGTTTCTAGTGCCAGCGTTACGCCCAATCGAATGCCTCTGAGGTGTTCTAGCTCCTGGACTCGTGGCGTGTAGATCAACAGTCGCTCAATGCCCTGATTGCCAAACACCAGCAGTAAATGGCGGCTTTCAAAAATGTCTTTGGGTTCGTTGACATAGCGATCGACCCGATAGCGCCAGGACAACTCATTGCGAAAGCGTTCGATTTCACGAGTCGAGAGCAGCCGTCGATCGTAAAAGTTTTGTTTGATCAGCTCTACGTCTGCAAACCGATTGAGCAACGGCTGTACGACGGCATTGGCAAGCTGAATGGTCAGATTCTCTAGCAAATCGGTGGCGCGATCAAACGCATCGGGGCTAGTTGCAGAATGGTTGGTATTGTCGATCGTCAGCGGAGACTGAAACAGCAAAAAGTTGTAGAGATCCAAAACTAACGGAATGCGATCGAGAATCTGAGTTTGCACCGAGCTGGCTTCTTGCAAAAGCGCAGGAACGACTTCGACTTGCTGCTGACGCGATTGCAGCGTGTAGTATCGACCAAAAAATTCAGTCGTGACAGCCTGCCACAGATCCCGCAGGATCACAGACTGTTTCTCAACCAATTGATCAGACTGCACCTGAGAAAAACGCAACTCATCCAAACTCGCCTCAATCTGCCGCAGCACTGTATAAAAAAGTTCACGCTTGCGTTCTGATTTGAGAATGTCAATTTCTAGAGGCGTTGACGTGAGGTTTTCTAAGCTGGATTGAAGTTTTGCCGAGACGCGATCGAACAAGTGCGCCTGTCCATTTGAAGTCCTTACGGGCACCGATTTGGTCTGAGCAGTGGGAGCCAGTTGTGTAGTCGAGTCTAAAAGCTGTGCAGTCGATGCGATCGGCAGCGTTGATTCTGAAGCGATCGTTCCCACAGCAGGCGGCAAGAGTTTTTTGACCAACCATCTAGCAGCTCTCAGTTCACGCCGTTGTCCCAGCAGTAAGGCTCGATCGACGGGCGACAGGGTGGACGATCGCAGTTCCTCGGTCAGTTGGGCTAGAGCCGCTTCGATTTGACGAAGACTCGACGATCGCAGATTTTGCCGCAGTACCGCAATGGGATTGACCATCGGAGGAGCCGCACCTTGCAAAATTTCTAGATTCCAAACCGTTTCTCCGGCTGCCACCCGTCGGATTGCCTGCACCAAGGCAGTTAGAGAGCTTCCCTGCGGGCAATAGCCCTCGACTCCCATCTCAAGAGCAGTCAACAGCAGCGTTGGTGACACAGACCCTAGCAGCAAAACTGGCGCATGAGATTTGAGAGACTGACAGACCTCAATAGGCGTTTGTGAATCTAATCCCAGCAGAATTACGTCGATCGCCACTCCATTTCGTCGATCCGCCAACCGTTGAAGGGCGATCGTCACCGTCTCCACCTCAACCACTTGCAGATCAGTAAATTGGCCCAACCCCGTCACCAAACCCAATCGCAACAGCGGATCTGCCTCAATGACCATGAGCCGTAATGGATTAGGGGAGCGATCGAGGGTCATGGGTCAGAAGAGTAGGGAAAACCAAAAAGCCTGGGAAGACATGAGTTCAAAGAAGTTTTTTCACCTCGATGTTCAGCTAAGGACTGTAGATCTAAACAAAGGCAATGTGCAACCTTCTGATCAACGTCCCCTTTTGAAGGGAGATTAAGAGGGGATCTCTAGACTGTGCCTCCAACGGTACGATCCCCCACCCCTTTCAGAAGGGGGGCTAAGAAAAAGTTGCATATCGCCTAAACAAACCCACAAATTACCTAGATCACGATTTTGTTGGACTCACGATCCTAGCCCTCCAATTCGGGGAACTTCGAGACAAGGCACTCACTAGAGCATCCATGATTTAGATTAATGCAATTCGCCTGTGATCTCATCTCCCTAGGGCGGCGGTAATTCATCGGAGGATGGTTCTTCCTCACTGGGCGAAGGGTCTGATTCGGTTGATTGGTCAGATTGTGAATCTTGACTGGCTGCTTCTTGATCCCGTTGTCGCCAAATCTCAGCCCGTTCCGCTGCCCACTGGCGAATTAATCCCTGAGCTTCCCCATACAAACCTCGTCCGGGGGCGATTTGAGAAGCTACGTCGATCGCTCTGGTCAAATACCCTTGACTCGCCCAGGATGTAGCCTGATTGAGAATCGGACGATCTTCAATAATCTGAATCTGATAGACCCATTCTCCAATCAAATATTGAGCATCGCCATAGAGCGCTCGACCCGATCGAATTCTAGAAGCCACCTGAATCGCCTGCCCCAGTTTTCCATTGGCCGCCACCGCTCTCGCCTCATTGAGAATCGGCGTGTCTTCGATGACTTGAATTTGAGAAATCCAGGTTGACATCAGAGACTGAGCTTCGGGATAGAGCGCCCGCTTAGGACTAATCAACCGCACCATCGCCACCGCCGATTGCAACTCACCAATTTTGCCTGACTTAGCCGTCTGTTGGGCTTGACGAAAGATGGGACGGTCTTCCATCCACTCAATTTCTTTGCGCCATTGGGCGATGAGCGTTTGGGCATGGAGGCGACGCGGGTGATTGGGCGAAATCTGCTTTGCCTGGTCGATCGCCAGCTTCAACGTGGGAATCTGCCGCAGATTAGATAGCGTGCTTGCGAGATTAAGTTGCACAAAATTCTGAGCTTGCAGATCCAGTCTCGGCAAGAGCGCCCTAGCCTGAGCATAAAAAGGACTCTGAGGATTGATTTGCTGCAACAGTTGGGAAGCCAGCAGTAAGGGAGCCAGCCGTTCGAGGGCAGGTTGGCCGTAGTTGTCGTCTGCCTCAATTTGCCTAGCTCGAATCAGCCGCACCAGATCTTCATTGTCCGAAGTCAGCTTGACGCTTTTGGGGATCGAGTCAACCAAACTACTCGCGCCGACCAAATCTTTTTTACCCAATCGCACGATCGCCAAAGCAAAGACCGTATTGCGCCAGCGAACCACTTGAGTCTGAGCCTGAAGCGCCCAAACATAGGTACTGCGCTTAATGGAGTCAGTCAGCGCGATCGCCCGTCCCCATCGTTCTGGTGGATTCGCTTGAGCAAAGTCTCGGGCCGCTTTGAGCGCCTGCCAACCTTGTTTCTCGTGCGTGACTTGCTGCCGAATCGTCGTCAATCGCTCTTGCCATGAGGGATCAGTCACCAGACTCAACTCGCCAATCCGCTGAGAGGCCAGATTCCAGTTTTGCTTCTTGAGATCTGCTTGAATTTTGTCGTAGATCACCTGGCCTCGATTAAATTCTTCTTGCCAGAACTCGATAGAGGCTTGAGCATCTTTATACACAGCACTCTTGCGAGGAATCTGGCGGGCCAGGGCGATCGCTCCCTTAATATCTCTTTGCGAAACGCGATCACGGGCCAAAATCAAGACGGCATTTGACCAATCTTGCAAAAGCGCCTGAGATTGAGCGTAGAGCGGATGCTCAACCGTCCAGTTTTTGACCAGATTAATTGCTGCCAAAATCTGATCTGACTTACCCGACTGGGCCGCTTGCTGGGCACAAAACAGCCGCTCCGAATCCGCTGACCAGTCTGAAATCTTTTTGCAATCGATCGCGGGGGGTGCCTGTGAGAGCCAGATAAAAGCGCCCACCCCCGTTCCACCAACGGCTGCCATGATCCCCAACCAAATCAGTTGCCATCTCCAAGCTTCGGCGATCGCGCCAATTCCTTTCGGGCTTTTTTGCGTACCTTGAGAAAGGTTTTTGGGAGCGACTGTCTGATCTGGGGGTTGGTCAGAGTCAACGTCAGGCGCAGCGCCCACTTCGGGCAGATCTTCGACTAGGAGATCGTGGGACGCTTCTGGAACGGAAACCTCTGGATCGGGCTGTCTTGACTCATTAGAAGATTTGGGCTTCGGGAAGACCGGAAACCAGGTAGGAATTGGGGGTTTTCTGGCCATGAATTCGTGCGGGCACAGGTCGGGAATTTGGCTATTCTACATTTGCTCTAACAAAGGGGTATCGCTGGTTTTGTCAAGCTAACCCGATTGTCTTTACTCAATTAATATTTCCTAAAGAGCTGGAGCGTTTCGGGGAAATACACAAAGTCAGCCTACTGACGATGAGAGTCTATAGACGACATGAAATTGAGGTTTGAGCCTACGAGTTTCAGGAACGATCGCAGTCTTAATAAGACAACTGTTTTGAAAGAAAAGCAAATTGACAGAAATGTCTTTTAAGCTACACCTTCAGATTCTTGAGATCCGCGATATCCGTAGAAGTTTATATGATATTGAGTAATTCGCACGCCCGTTTTGGCTTCAACTTGCTGAATGAGGTCGGCGGGCAGGTCGATATGGATATCTAGAATTTGATTCGTGTCAAGACAGTTAATGTGGCTGTGAGCGTCGCTGATATTACCATACAGCCGACCATCCGATCGCTCGATACATTCGATGATTCCCTGATCAGACAGCGCTTCTAGGTTTTGATAAACTGACGTGTGACCGATTTCTTTGCCCTGATGGTTGAGGCGATCGTAGATTTCGCGTGCAGATAAATGCTCCTGTTCTTGCCAAAGTAGCTCCAGAATAAATCGACGCTGACGGCTCAAACGCATTCCCAAAGCTTGACAACGCTCGATCGCATCGTTTAATGATCGAATCGGCTTTACTGCGGGTGCTTCACTTTGCATACATTTGAATGGTTTGTAATGGTGCGATTTTTAGATCTTCTCTCAAAGCATTCAAAAGCAAAAACGATCGCAGATCAGCCTGTTTGTTTCTACCTTTTTAGATGGGTGTAGTCTCTATCTTTTTGAGAAGAATTCTGAACATTTGTTCCTCTGTTCTAGTTCTATCACAGGCTAAAGCAAACTCGCTACAACTTTATTCTAGAGCGTGAAAGAGTCTGCCAAATAAAAAAGGAATGAATGCTAGAACACCTCTCATCCTGCACTCATTCCTCAGTTTTTACAGATGAAACTAATGGTGGTGATGACCGTGACCGTGATCATGACTATGCCCGTGATCAGGACTGTGATCGTGACCGTGATCGTGTCCATGTTGAGCTTGAGAAACTGCCAGAGCAGGATTGACCGCAACCGCCCGCTCAGATAACAGCGCCTCGATCTGAGGATGGGCCCACTCTGCGACCATTTCTAAAAAGTCAGGTCGATCGTTCACACAGGGCATCTGCACATAAGTGACTTCGGGATGCTTGCTGCGGAGACTGTGAATGATGTGGTCTACATCGAGCAGCGTTTCGTGGTTTTCGGTGGCAAAGCCGATCGGCATGAAGACTAGCGCCGTCGCTCCAAGATTGATCAAATTTCTGGCTGCGAGATCCGCGTTGGGCTGCGTCCATTCGATCAGCGGGGTTTGGTGATTGAGCCAGCCGACCGAGGTGAGGGGATAGCGATAAATCAGGCGTTCTCGAATGCGATCGTACAGCTTTTGACTCTCATCAATTCCAGATGTGAAGCCTTTGGCTTTGTGAGGGCAACCGTGATTCATCAGAATGATCCCCGTTTGGGAGGGCAGATGCGCGACCGCCAGATCGCTCTGGATCTTCTCTTCGACCATCGTTGCCATCAGATCGATGTAGGCAGGCTGATCGTAGAAAGAAGGAATGTAGCGCGTCCCTTTGAGCCAGTGTTCGGCACCGGGATCGGTCAGTTTTGCCAGTCCGATATTCACCTGCTCGACTGCGATCCCACTGGTAAAGATTGAATCCACCACCAGCAGCGGGTAGATGAGAATCTTATCGAAGCCTTCTTGCTTGATTTGTTCGAGAACTTGTTCGGGCAAAAACGGCTGACAAAAGTTAAAGGCTTTGAATACTTTGACTTGTTCTCCCCAGCGGTTTTGAAGCGCCTTCTCAACGCCTACTCTTTGACGCTCAAAGATGGCATTGTGAGGAGAAATAAACTGATCGTGCTGGTGGCTCCACTCGTGCAGATCAAACATTGCCAAAAGCTTGGCCAAAGGGGGATACACCCAAGTCGGGACGGGTGCAAACTTGGCAGTCAGTAAGTTAAGGGCCTGTTCGTTGTAGTTGGCAAAATCTTCGTAGCTCTCGACTTCACCGTAACCCATCAACAAAACAGCTACTCGATCGCGCTTAGAGTCTGAGTTAGCAGAGGCTTCTGATCCAGATTGGCGGAGTTTTTCAGGCGTTGCAACCACGTTTTATCCTCAAATTCGATACAGGACTGGTGGAGACGCAGTGCGATTAATGTCTCCTTGTTTCACACTAACATCCCCTCTGGGGGCATGATTGGTAGAAAAGATAACGAATTAAAAGAATTGCTCGGAGGAAAGAAAGCACAGAATGGCGGAAAGCAAACTGAAGGTTGTGATTTGTCCAGGAATGCATTCACCCGCCTTGACAGAGAACTTTATGAATGGGCTACGATCTTTGCAAGATACCCGCCAAGGGTCGCTTCAAGCTGAGGGGTTGCACTATCTAGAGCAGTCCGTGACTTTTCCAATTGAGAAACTCCCGGCTTATTCGCCGCTTCACCTTTTAGAGTTTCTTGCTCCCCTTTCTGGCGATCCTTTGCTGTTTATTGCGTTTAGTGCGGGTGTGGTGGGGGCGATCGGGGCAGCCCGTCTCTGGCAAAAACGAGGGGGCACCGTCAAAGCGCTGATTGCCCTAGATGGGTGGGGCGTGCCTTTGGAGGCAAACTTTCCGATTCATCGCGCCAGTCACGATTACTTCACGCATTGGAGTTCCGCACTTCTCGGCAACGGTTTAGACAGTTTTTACGCTGACCCTGGAGTGGGACATTTGGATCTGTGGCGATCGCCCCAAACCATCTCAGGACATTGGATCAAATCAACCCAATCCGGGGAATTACTCAAAAAAGATGCTCCCCCACTCCCCAATGCCTCAATTCCCGTAACGCTCGCCACTTTCATAACTGCGCTATGTCAAAAGTACGAAGCCGAGACGCAAGCAGACACTGGAAGCTAGACCCCACCTCAAAATATCCTGTGCACCCGTGCAAATCAGAGTATTTCAGATACAGTTGTGATGAATCATACGAAACGCTGATCCACATCTAGGCTTGACAGCAACCCTGGGGGAGGTTTTCTACCACATCTCTTTTAAGCAACCATCGCCACCTTATGCTTCCTACTCGCTCTCAGCCCTCTGGTACTGGCTTTCAGGCATTGGTGAAAAACCGCGCCTTTATGACCTTGTGGTTCGGGCAGATTTTATCTCAACTTGCCGATAAAGTTTTTTTTGTGCTGCTGATTGCGCTGCTGGTCAATTATGATCCGCCCACGATCAACGGCTGGACGATGCCCGAAAACTCAATGCGGTCTGCCGTAATGATTGCGGCGACCCTTCCAGCAATCTTTTTTGGGTCGGCAGCGGGAATCTTTGTCGATCGCTACGACAAAAAAACCATTCTCAGTGGCTGCAATACCGCACGGGGAATCATGCTCTTGCTGTTGCCGCTGCCCTTTGTGCCGAGAGCGTTTGCAATTTTGTTGGCGATCGCCTTTCTCGAATCGATTTTGACGCAGTTTTTTGCGCCCGCAGAGCAGGCCGTCATTCCCTTTATCGTGCGTCGAGAAAACCTGTTGACGGCAAATGCGCTCTTTTCGACGACGATGATTGGGTCGCTGATTGTGGGGTTTGCGATCGGCGATCCGCTCCTCAAGCTGGCAACTAATTTCAACGCTGACTGGGGTCGAGAAATTTTGGTTGGTGGCTTATATCTGGCAGCAGGCATCGTCCTTTATCTATTGCCCCTGCGCGACACCGAAGAAAAGCCCAAAGAGGTGAGTGTCCATCCCTGGAGCGACTTTAAAGCGGGACTTTCGTATCTCAAAAAGGATCGATTAGTCAGCAATGCCATGCTGCAACTGATGATTCTCTACTCGGTGCTGGCAGCGTTGACCGTATTGGCGATTAACTTAACTGCCAAAATTGGGCTAGAAGAGACTCAGTTTGGCTATCTGCTGGCGGCGGCGGGTGTGGGAATGGTCTTTGGAGCGGGCATATTGGGGCACTGGGGCGATCGCTTTCACCACAAGCCGTTGCCGCTGGTTGGCTTTTTGTGTATGGCGTTCGTTTTGACGATGTTCAGCTTTACGACAAATCTGTACTTGAGTTTGACGTTGAGTGGGTTGTTTGGGTTGGGGGCTTCGCTGGTGGCGGTGCCGATGCAGACCTTAATTCAGCAACAAACCCCCGAATCGATGCGCGGCAAGGTGTTTGGCTTCCAAAATAATGTGGTGAACATTGCGTTGAGTGTGCCTTTGGCGATCACGGGCCCGCTCACCGATCTGCTAAAGCTCGAAAAAGTCTTGTGGGGCATGAGTTTGATCATTGTCGTGGTCAGCGTCTGGGCCTGGCGCAATACGCAGAAAGTCTTGAAAGACGTGATTTAGAGGGGCTAGTATCTAGCCTCAAACGCCCAGGCAACCCTGGAGGAATAGGTTCCGTATTCGATCGCGCTCAGTTTAGCAAGTCCGACTGCCCATCCCTTTTGTCACCAATTCCTCACACGTTTTGAGTCACCAAAACCCTTAAAGTGTAATCATAGTCAGCATTACGAATCTTTTCGCGGGTCAGATCGTCTCGACAGCGATCGTAATCAGAACTACACTAGTTTTTTATCTATTGCATCTTTGGATACAAAAATAGATAAGAAACTATTCACTTAAATGGATTGGCGAGGTTCCCCAGTGCAGTTGCAAAGTGTGGCAGTAAAACGGGTGAAAGGTTCCTTTGCGTTGATCGACAGCCTGGTACGGCATGGCGTAACGGACATTTTTGGCTATCCGGGTGGGGCGATTTTACCCATCTACGACGAGCTTTATCGAGCAGAGGCGGCAGGTCGGGTTCGACACATTCTCGTTAGACATGAGCAAGGGGCGGCCCATGCCGCAGATGGATACGCTCGTGCGACGGGCAAGGTAGGCGTTTGCTTTGCGACTTCTGGCCCAGGCGCGACCAATCTGGTCACAGGGATTGCGACAGCCCATATGGACTCGATTCCGATGGTGATCGTCACGGGGCAAGTACCTCGCCATGCGATCGGCAGTGATGCCTTTCAGGAAACCGACATTTATGGAATTACGCTCCCGATCGTCAAACATTCCTACGTGGTACGCGATCCCAGAGACATGGCTAGAATCGTCGCTGAGGCGTTCTATATTGCCAGCACCGGACGACCCGGGCCCGTTCTGATTGATGTCCCTAAAGATGTCGGGGTCGAAGAATTTGACTATCTGCCCGTCGAGCCAAGTTCCGTCAGACTGCCGGGATATCGTCCTACGCTCAAAGGCAACCCTCGCCAAATTGGTCAGGCGCTGAAGCTGATTCGTAAAGCCGAACGTCCCCTGCTCTACGTTGGAGGAGGGGCGATCGCCGCCAATGCTCACGCCGAAGTCAAAGAACTGGCAGAACGCTTCAAGTTGCCTGTTACAACCACGCTGATGGGGATCGGTGCCTTTGATGAGCATCATCCGCTCTCGGTTGGCATGTTGGGAATGCACGGAACCGCTTACGCCAACTTTTCGGTAACTGAATGTGACCTGCTGATTGCAGTCGGAGCCAGATTTGACGATCGCGTGACGGGCAAGCTAGACGAGTTTGCCGCTCGGGCCAAAGTGATTCACATCGACATCGACCCGGCGGAAGTGGCCAAGGTGAGAATGCCTGATGTGCCGATCGTGGGTGATGTGCGTCAAGTCCTGATTGATTTGTTGACTCGCAGCACCGAAGAAGGCGATCCGGTCAATCCTGGACAAACTCACCATTGGCTAGAACGCATCGATCGCTGGCGACAAGACTATCCGCTAGAAGTGCCGCACTATCCTGACAAACTCTCGCCCCAAGAAGTGATCGTCGAAGTGGGTCGGCAAGCGCCCGATGCTTACTACACCACTGATGTCGGTCAGCATCAGATGTGGGCCGCTCAGTTTCTCAAAAATGGGCCGCGTCGCTGGATTTCTAGCGCAGGGCTGGGAACGATGGGCTTTGGACTCCCCGCTGCAATGGGCGCAAAGGTGGCAGTGCCTGATGAGCAGGTGATCTGCATTAGTGGTGATTCGAGCTTTCAAATGAACCTGCAAGAATTGGCGACGCTGGCCCAACATCGCATCAACGTCAAAACCGTCATTATCAACAACGGCTGGCAGGGCATGGTGCGCCAGTGGCAAGAAGCGTTTTACGATGAGCGCTATTCTTCGTCCAACATGGAAGTAGGAATGCCCGACTTTGTGAAGCTGGCGGAGGCGTTTGGGGTGAAAGGCGTTCGAGTTGAGTCACGAGACGAACTAAGCAGCGCGATCGCTCAGATGCTATCTCACGATGGGCCAGTTTTGATGGATGTGCGCGTCAATCGTCACGAAAATTGCTACCCGATGGTGCCCAATGGTCACAGCAATGCCCAGATGATTGGTCTACCAGAGCGCAAAAATCTAGAGAAAGCCACTGAGCTAATGTATTGCAGCAACTGTAACGCCAAAAATGTTGCGAGCAATCGGTTCTGTCCTGACTGTGGGACAAAGCTGTAACGATTAGAGGGGAGAGACCTTGCTCAAATCAAGAGCGCTCTCCCCCAGGTTTCCTTTTCTGTGGGTAAGCAGTTTCTTAGGAACGAAAACTAAATAACATCGACTTCTGTAGCGATTGTCTTGAAAGTCAATAGGAAGAGAAAGAAATTTTCATTTCTAAATGTGCAAGACAAAATGGCAGTGCTGGATCACCGTTTGCATCCCGAAGAGTCGCTTGAGCGCTTGACTAAGTGGAAGTTCGCCAAGTCTGGTTATGGCGGATCATGGCACTGAGAATCACGAGTAGCTTCCGCATACAGGCAACGAGGGCAACCTTTTTCAGCTTGCCCTTGCCCAGTAAGCGTTGGTAGAACTCGCGAATGACCGGATTATGGCGGGTGGCGACCAGAGTTGCCATATACAGACCACAGCGCAGGGCAGTGCGCCCGCCCGCAATCATGCGTTTGCCCTGGTGTTTGCCACTGTCGTGGTTCAGGGGGGCAACCCCGACTAAGCGAGCAATCTGCTTGTCCGAGCGTTTTCCCAGTTCGGGTAATTCGGTCAAACAGAGGGCGGCGGTCACTTGACCAATGCCTTTAGTGGACTGGAGAATCTCACGCTTACGGTGCCAGTCTTGCTGTTGTGCGCCTAGGGTTTGAATCTGCTCGTTGAGCGAGTCCAGGCGGTTCTGTATCTGCTCGATAGGTTCGCTGATGTCGGCTTCCACGGCTTTTGAGGCCCGGCACAGGCGGTTCTTCTCCGCAACTTGCATTTCCACCAACTGCCGTCGGCGACGCACTAAGTCACTCAGTTGTTGAGCTGACGCTTCTACGATGGGTTGCGATCGAGGTTGCACGGTTTGGGCAAATCGAGCAATCACCTCTGCATCCAGTCTGTCCGTTTTCGCTTTGCCCAACGCCACGGCAAACCCTTTGACTTTTCGAGGATTGGCAATTGCAACTGGAATCGCTGCGGCTTGTAGACCACTGACCAACAGACGCTCTAATCCACCCGTTGCTTCGGCGACCACCAAAGTGGGGACAAGCGGGTGTAATTGCTCAACCAAGGCTTGCACCCCAGTGTCGGTGTTGGGCTGTTGTAAGGTCAGACCTTGGGGCAGCACGTAAATATCTAAAGTGTCTTGAGAGATATCAACGCCTACCCATGTTTTTTCTGGTGTCATCGTTTATGCTGGGGCTAAGTTATTTTGTCCCTTTGACAACTCGTCCTTGCGAATCCGAGGTTGATCTCTAAGCGCGATTGTTCGAGCTTGCATCATCAGGCTGACCGCGTGGCTCCGGGGCTACCAAACGGTGTCTTTTGCACCTGGGTTGAACGGGATGTCCACGCTCTTTTTTAGCGTACAGGCACCCTTGCTACAAAGCGGTATTTTTTACCTAGGTTGGGACGGGTTGCCTAAACCTCAAGATACAAGGTTGGGTAGAACCTGGTGAAACCCAACGTTAGCAACGGTAGAAAGGCTGCTGTTGGGTTTCGCGTTGCTCAACACCAACCTACGAAAAATCAAGGGTTTCAGGAGTTTTGTCAGTCAACCAGGATGCTAGACATTGGACAGTAAGCTTTCTACAGTCGTCATCGAGTTGCTGCGGATAGTAAAGCAGGCTCAAGTACCCGATCGATTTCTTGTAGCACGTCATCACTCAGACGCACACCCGACGCGGCAGCATTGTCTGCAACTTGTTCGGGGCGGCTGGCTCCGATGATGGCAGAAGACACGCGCTCATCTCGTAACACCCACGCCAAGGCAAGCTGTGCCATTGAGAGGTCGAGTCGTTGGGCGATCGGCTTGAGATTTTGAACAGCACTCAGAACCCGATCGCTCAATAGGTCAGACATAAACCCATTCATTTTGTCGTTGGTTGCGCGAGAGTCTTGAGGGTGAGCTTCGCAAGGTTTGTACTTGCCTGTGAGAACGCCTTGAGCAAGAGGCGACCAGACGATTTGACCAATCCCATTTGCCCCACAAAGCGGAAACACATCCGCCTCTGGTTTGCGCCAGATCATCGAGTACTGCGGCTGACTAGAGACAAACTTTTCTACTTCAGGAAGGTTGAGAGCAGCCTGGATCTGAGCAGAACTCCACTCGCTAAAGCCGATATAGCGCGCCTTTCCTTGCCGGACGACTTCTGTAAGAGCGGTCATGGTTTCTTCGAGCGGGGTGTTTGTGTCGTAGCGATGGCACTGATAGAGATCGACATAATCGGTGCGGAGCCGCTGAAGTGAATCATCGATCTGCTTGCGAATTTGAGCCGCTGATAAACCCTGGTCGCGATCGGACATCGGAAAGTAAACCTTGGTCGCCAAAATATAGGAAGCGCGATCGATGCCTTGTAAAACGTCTCCTAATAGAGACTCAGCGGCACCTCGCCCATAAACATTTGCCGTGTCGATAAAGTTAATTCCAACGTCAAACGCTTTGTGAATGCAGGCTTCGGCTTGTTGCCGTTCGACTCCACCACTATAAGTTAACCAGGAACCCAGTGCGATTTCAGAAACCGTAAGATCGCTACTACCAAGCTGTCGATATTGCATAACTGATGTTTTCCCTTGTAACAAACGGTCTGGTTTTGTAGAAGAATGCCTAGCAATCAAGGCTGTAGCTAACCCTAACAAAACGTGAATTCGATGAGAGTTTTTTCGCTTCGGTATTCACGGCTTCTGCCCCCCAAGCTGCCAATTTTGGCGGACTTTCAGAGAGGAATTCTGGTTCAAAGTCC
>NZ_JBJPHU010000295.1:0-1056 GCF_052939515.1 Phormidesmis sp. 146-33 | reverse complement strand
GTGACATACTCCAGACGTTCATGCTGACGCATAGAACGCTGGCTTCTCATCGACTCCAGCTATTGCTTCGGACGTTTGATGAGCTTTAAGAACGGAATGCCCTACCGCTCTATGTTTGATATTGATTGCTGCATTGTGGTCACGGTCAAGACTACATCCGCAGTTGTGGCAGGAATGCCAACGGTCGGAAAGTCCTTTCTTGACCTTGATCCCACAGCTTGAACAGTTTTGGCTTGTACCGTTTGGATTCACAGCAATGATTTGCAACCCGGCTCTTTCAGCCTTGATTGAGAGAATTTGCAGGAATTGACCCCATCCAGCATCATTGACCGATTTTGCCAATCTCAATTTGGCAAGTCCTCTGATATTCAGCTTTTCATGTGCAACATGCTTCCCTTGAGATAAAAGCTTTTTCGCTGTTTTGTAGTGAAAGTCCTTGCGAGTATTCGAGACTTTTAGGTGTGCTTTACCGACTCGCTTAATCGCTTTTCTACGACGATTAGAGCCTTTCTTCTTGCGAGATAATCCGCGCTGTAGTCGTTTCAGTTGCTTTTCAGCTTTGCGGTAATGCTGAGGAATTGCAACCTCTACGCCTGAATCATCCGTTAGAAATGACTTCAAACCTACATCAATCCCGATAGTATTTTCCATCACTGGAATATCAGGGCTGAGAGCAGGAACCGAAGCATCTTCGAGACTCAAAACAACGTACCAACCATCAACTTTGTGAGTAATGGCTGCCGTCTTGATTGTGAATCCGTCGGGTAGCGGACGGTGCTGAATCAGTTTCACCTTGCCAATTGTCGGAAGCTTGATAAACTTGCCTTGAATGCAGTCTTGTTTGATCTGAGGGAATGTGAATGAGCGATATCGTCTATGTCCTTTGAATCGTGGTTTCCCTGATTTCTTACCGTTGCCGTCCCCTTTCAACCATCGGTCAAACGTCTTCTTTACTCTCGCAATGCAGTCTTGCAGCACTTGAGAATGGATATCTGCGTACTCAGGAAACAGCGCTTTCGAGTTGACCAAATCCCGCTTCTGCGAATAGAAATCAGG
>NZ_JBJPHU010000102.1:0-24526 GCF_052939515.1 Phormidesmis sp. 146-33 | reverse complement strand
CAGGAAACAGCGCTTTCGAGTTGACCAAATCCCGCTTCTGCGAATAGAAATCAGGGTTGTCTCGTAGTTCTGGCAAGTAGCAGATTAGCGCACAAGCGTTGATATCACAGCGATTTTGCTCATACCATGAGAACCGCTCACCGAGTCGATAGTTATACTGACGACGCAGCAAATCTAGCCAGTTGCTCAATGTGGCGACTTGGCTAGAGGTTGGACGTAATCGATACTGATATGCGGTTCTCATGCGATAATTATATCACGTTCATTTATTAAAAGTCAGTGAAACGCGGGTACAAAACCCGTTCTAGGGGTGTTAGTAGCTTACACGCTCATTTAGTATTAACAACCAAATATCGATATAGCGTGATTACAGAGCCGATGCTGGAAAGACTGAAGGAGATCATTAAAGATCTTTGCGCCAAGTGGCAGTGCGAATACGTTGAAGGCAACGGAGAGCCAAATCACTTTCACCTCGTTTTCAGGTTCTTTCCTCAAACCGACCTTGATAAATTTATTGGCAACATTAAAAGTGTTTCAAGTCGCAAAATGAACCAAGAATTCGCAGACCATTTAGCAAAAACTTACTATCCGAAAATCAGCCGTAGAACTGGAGAGAAGACCGCTAGAGTGTTTTGGAATGAGTCTTACTCAATTGATTCGGTGGGTGTCACAAAGCTAGACATCCTGATTCGATATGTGCAGACTCAACCGAAAGAACTTTTAGACAAAGTAACTCGTGGTGAGTTGTAAGAGATTGGCGTTTCTTCACCGTCCCCAATCACTCGCGGGGCTTCGCTCTACATTGTTCAAGGGGACAGTTCATCAACGCCCTGGCTTTCATCCCGACGCTCACCTGAGTACAGGTAGAGCGCGGGGCTTCCCGCCGAATTTGCTAAAGGAGAACGTTAAGCTGAGACGCTTACTTTAACGTGAATTCGATAGAGTTTTTTCGCTTCGGTATTTAACGCTTCTGCCCCCCAACCCCCCAATCTGGGGGACTTTCGGACAGGATTTCTTGCTCAAAGTCCCCCAGACTGGGGGATTTAGGGGGCTGAAGCCGACTGAAACGAAGCGACGACTTGTGTGTACACCGTAGGGCTGCCACTGAGCGAGTTTCATCGAATTCACGTCACTGTGGACTAACGCGCCCAATAGATCACTTTCTTTTCGAGAAACACAAAGAACCCGTAGAGAACAACGCCCATCGCTGCCAAAATTAACAAAGCTGAGAACGCTAACGGCACATTAAAATCAGCAGTCGCCTGCACGATCAGATAGCCCAATCCTGCATTAGACGCAACCGATTCTGAAATGACCGCACCAATAAATGACAGCGAAACGGCAACCTTGAGAGACGCAAAAACGTAGGGCAATGTGTGCGGCCAGCCAACCTTTTGAAAGACTTCTACCTGCGATGCGCCCAACGATGACAGCACTTCTTTCATCTCAGGTTCGACCGTATCTAAACCTAAAGCGACGTTGACAGCGATCGGAAAAAACGCCAGCAAAAAGGCTGTAATTGTCGCCGGAATTGCATTCGCCCCAAACCAGATCGCCAACAGCGGGACGACAGCCGCCTTGGGAATCGTATTAAAAGCAATCAACAGTGGATACATCGTCAAATAAGCCACTCTCGAATAGCCGATCAAAAAGCCCAACACGACACCCACAATCAGCGCAATAAAAAAACCAACCATCGTCGTCCACAACGTTCGCATGGCGTTGGTCGTTAGCTGCGGCGCAAAATTAACAGTTGCTTGAACGATATCCGTCGGGGCAGGAAGATTAAATTTGGGAATCTTAAAGATGATCACCATCAATTCCCAAAGAACAAACAAAACGATCGTGGCGATGAATGGTAAAACAAAGCCCGCTGACTTAGATTTGAGAAACTTTTGCATGGGAGATTTAATAGGATCGCTAGTTGTGGTGAATGTTGCGGCGAATCGTCGAGAAATAGTGGTTAAATTCGTCGGATAGCTCCATGTCCAGGGTTCTGGGACGAGGCAGATCGATCTTGACTTTGTAGATAATCGAGCTAGGACGGGGACTCATCACATACACCGTATCCGACAAAAACACTGCTTCGCGTAGATCGTGAGTGATCAAAATGCCGACACATTTGACGCGCATCCACAACGCTTGCAGCATCACCCACATCTCCTCACGGGTGAAAGCATCCAACGCGCCAAAGGGTTCGTCAAGCAGCAAAATTTCGGGCTGGTGAATCAGCGATCGACATAGCGAAGTCCGTTGTCTCATGCCGCCTGATAGTTGCCAGGGATACTGTTTCTGAAAGTCCTGAAGCCGCACCGTTGCCAACAGATCTTGAGCCATGCGGATAAATTCTGCTTTTTTCTGACGAAACTCACCCTTGTAGGGCTGCACCACTTCTAACGGCAACAAAACATTGTCGATCGTATTGCGCCAAGGTAGCAGGACTGGATTTTGAAAGGCGATGCCGACGTTTTTGAGCGGTTTGGTGATGGGTTGTCCTCGATATTTGATGGAGCCGATCGGAGCCGGACTCAACCCCGATATCATTCTCAAAATCGACGTTTTGCCGCAGCCACTCGGCCCGACAAAGGACACAAACTCACCTGCATTAATCGACAGAGACACCTCATCAATAATCCGACGCATCGATCCCTCAAAGGGATACTCCAAGCCAACCTGGTCAAACTCAAGCAAGGGCAATCCGTTTTCTGAGGAGAGCATCGAAGAATTGGAATCAGTCAGGGGTTGAGCCATAGGAGGGGTGAGGGGTGAAGGGTTGAGTTTAGAAGTGCGGCATTCTCGTCTTTCTTGGGAAGCAGGGACTTTTGGAAATGGTCAGACTTGCCCCGCTTTTGAAACCTAACTTAACGTGAATTCGACGAAGTTTTTTCGCTTCGTTGTTCAGCGCTCCTGCCCCCAAGCTGCCAATTTTGGGGGACTTTTAAATCAGATTTCCGGTTCAAAGTCCCTCACTCGTGGGGGATTTAGGGGGCTGAATTCGACGAAGTTTTTTCGCTTCGTTGTTCAGCGCTTCTGCCCCCAAGCTGCCAATTTTGGGGGACTTTTAAATCAGATTTCCGGTTCAAAGTCCCTCACTCGTGGGGGATCTAGGGGGCTGCCCAGATTAATCACCGTAGCGAAAGATTTCATCGAATTCACGCTAACTTAACGGCTTACGATCGCCCTGAGCCGGGATTTGTCGTAGCTCTTTGGCGGGGAGAAACTTATCGGTGTAGATGTCTGCCACTGTAGGAGTCGTCTTGAGTCCAAAGCCTTCGACGGTTTGCTGGATGGTTCTTTCGAGACGAGTGGGGTCGATCGCGCCCAGTCCCAGAGTTTCTGATTCGGGAGTGATAAACATTCTCTCTAGCGCGATTTTTAAGCGCACTTTCTCAGCTTCGCGATCCATTAGCTTGCTCTGATCTGCGCCCATGACGGCATCCAATCCAGCCCCCGGATCTTTGATCACATCCTGCAATCCGCGCATGTAGCCTTTGACGAATGCTTTGACGGTATCAGGATTTTTTTCGGCAAAGTCGGCTCTAGTCAAAATCGCATTGCCGTAAAAGTCCATGCCGTTGTCGGTGTAATAGAAAACGTTGATGTCTTCCATTGTTTTGCCGCCCTTGAGTAGAGAAGGCAATGCTGATGTGGAGAATCCGCTAATTGCATCAACTTTGCCTTGCAGCAAGAAGGTTTCGCGCAGTTTGGGTTCCATTGTCGTCCAGTTAACCGAGCCTGCATCTACACCCGTCGCTTTAGCGAACACGGGGAATAGCTTACGCGGCCCGTCTCCGGCGGGGGCACCTAGATTTTTGCCGTTGAGGTCTTTGGGCGAGTTGATGCCTTTGTCTTTGAGCGAAAGAATGGCGAAGGGCGCTCGACTTTGCGTGACAGCGACGGCCATGATCTTGTCGTTAGGGTTTTTTTCGTTAAAATCTAGCGCATTGTACATGTCGCTAAACGCGAGATCAAACTTGCCTGTACCGAGTTTGCTGATGGTGTCAGAGTTGCCAAACCCTCGCTCAAAGCTGACATTCAGCCCTTCTTCGGCAAAATAGCCTTTGTTAATGGCGACGACGAGCGGCGCATCTAAGCTCTGCATCAAAAAGGACAACTGTACCCGCACATTCTTGAGGTTTTTAGTGTCTGCATTGGCAGCAGGACTGGCGGCGGGACTGGCTCCACTGGGGGCACTGGTGTTGGGCTGATTGCACCCGTTTAGCAAGGCGATCGAGACCGCGGCCAACAATAAACTCGGAAAACGCTTCATCATCACTTTAGGTTCACGTAGGACGACATTCAAATCGAGGGCACAAGATTAAGCTGCTCTGTATGCTGTATGCAATTTGATAATCAAGCCTATTGAAAGTCACGTACCAAAGCAAATTCTGTGTTTCAGATTACAAAAATCTAAATACAGGCAAGGTATTGCGAGAAACCAATCGATCGCCGAGTTTCTTCCGTATGAGGTCACTCAACTAACTAAGACAAAACTTGGACGATGTATAGAGTGCTACAGAAGTCATCAGGCATTCGATTTTTAATCACAGAGAGTGTTTGTGCTGCATACAGAATACAGCGATCGTTTGTGGTGTGTGTTATGAAGATTAAGTTTGCTTTGGCGATGGGGGCGATCGTCCCTTCTATTCTGCTTGCTGTCCCGGTTTTAGCAGAATCCGTTCTTGAATCCGTTTCCAACTCTATTCCTGAATCCGTTTCAAAACCTGTTCTCGAATTAGAGCAGATCCCAAAAGTTGCTGAGTTTGACCCTAAAGTTCCGTCGGCTAACCCTACGATGTCGCAGGTCACATCGGTTTCTCAACTTACAGACGTGCGACCGACGGATTGGGCGTTTCAAGCGTTGCAGTCTCTCGTCGAGCGCTATGGCTGCATCGCGGGCTACCCTGACAAAACCTATCGCGGCAATCGGGCCCTGACTCGCTTTGAATTTGCGGCCGGGGTGAATGCTTGCCTCGCAAGCTTCGCTACACGTAGTGTTCGCGTCAATGAGCTAATCGCTGCCTCCACCGCCGATCTGGTCAAAAAAGAAGACTTAGAGACGCTGCAAAAACTACAAGAACAATTTGCCGCAGAACTTGCCACCCTCAGAGGACGAGTCGATTCGCTAGAAGCTAGAGCCACCACCCTCGAAAAGCAGCAGTTCTCCACCACGACTAAGTTAAATGGGCTGGTCTGGTTCAATATGACGGGAGCCTTTGCGGGAGATGACGTATTGGCAGAGCGATCGCCTGCTGCTCCTGGTAGTGCTGTGGTTGCTCCCAGACGAGACGCAAACAATGTGCCGACACGAGTCCGACGCACCGATCCCAATGTCACCTTTAGCTACTACACCTGGCTCACTTTGACGACTTCCTTTACAGGCAAAGACACGCTGATCACTCAACTCGCAACGGGGAACGGCAACTCTCCCGCTAACCAGTTTGTCTCGGCGGGATTCTTTAACTCCTGGGGCACGCCCTTTCTAGACCAGAGCGGCACACCAAACGCCAGTACAGTTGTGATTCGAGAATTGTCCTACGCCTTTCCGGTGGGCAAAGATTTGCGAGTAGTTGTTGGGCCACGAGTCAGCTTTAATCGCTACTTTGATGCCAACCGTTTCACCAACTTTTTGACGGGGGCAACGAGCTACAACTCGAATGGCAGTACCTTGTCGAATGCGATCGATCGCGGGTCAGGGGCCGTCGTCATCTGGAATCCCAGCCCACAGTTTCGCTTTGCGGCAGCTTATTTAGCCGAGAATACCGAATTCCTCAATCCCGCCATTTTCAATACTTCTAGCAATCCGGCTGATGGTTTGTTTCGGGGCACCAATACAATCAGCGCCGAGTTAACCTATTCACCGAGTCGAGCGTTTAACCTGCGGTTTTTGTATACGCGATCGGATCTCAAAGCCTACAACGGATTCATTGGTGGTGCGGTGGGTGAGCCGTTGCCTTATGGGTATGCGGACGATGGCTTTGGCGGTCGAGTCAGAGATTCTGCGGCGGATGCGTTTGTGGCTAACTTTGATTGGTTGGTGACTCCCAAATTTGGTCTTTTTGGTCGCTATTCTTACGGCAGAACGAATATCAATCCGGTTAATGCGGCGCGATCGGGCGGCGATGTTACGGTGCAGGCGATTCAGGTTGGGTTGGGCTTTCCTGACCTGGGCAAGAAGGGAGCCTTGGGCGTGATCTCGTTTGTGGTGCCCTATGACTATACGGGCGGACGGAGATTTTTGCTGGCGGGCGGCGGCGATGGGGGCACTCAGTATGATCTGGAAGCGTCTTACTACTATCCAGTGACGAATAATTTGGCGATCGTGCCTGCCTTCTACGCGATTTTTAACGCCAACAATTTCGACAGCAATCCGACTGTGTTTGTGGGCAACGTTCGCGCTCAGTTTAGTTTTTAGGCGGCGGTGGCGGAGCGGGCAGAGGAGTTGGGGAGCCAGTTGGAGAAGCCGTTGGAGAAACTTTAGGCAAATCTGTTGGAGAAGCCGTTGGAGAGGGAGAGGCAGGGCCAAGAATCAGGGGAGTGCCGCCTGTGGTGTTGCCCCCTGATCCTTTGATCAACTGGCGAGGATTGGTCTTTGCCTGCTGTTGAGCCGCTCTCAGTCTGGTTTGATAGGTCGTCAGTCTTTGCTGTACCAGCGATTTTTGAAGGTTGGTGTTGGCGGCAGGTTTGAGGAGAGCGATCGCTCGATTCCACTGTTTGATGACGAGCGCCCAATCTTCTTTGGACTGAGCCGACTGCGATAAATTAGCAGCGCTGACGGCCTTATCTTCTGCCTCTGCTAACAGGGCCGTCACGTCGGCCGCCGAAAGCTTTTTGGTGGGGTCGGGCTTACCTGCTTTGGGCGTGGCTGTGGGGCTGGGGGCGATCGCTTTTGGGTTGGCGGCTTGCTGGGCGATCAGGCGTTCGGCAGGAAGGGTGGGGATGGGGCGCGGCGATTCTATCGGGACTGATCGCGTGGTCGGTAGCGGCGTACAGGCAGACAGCAGTCCGATCGTTCCTGCAAAAATTGGTCGCGCAAAGGATGATTTCAGGGTTAAAGACAGCATTGCCATAAAACACAATTCAACGGGTTAATTTAGCACGAGGTTGATCCTGACGATCGCGCTGAATTTACAACTTCTTCACCTTGAATCCCAATTACCCTTAAAATCTGTAAAGAAGTCTCAGTGAGAATGCGGAATGCGGAATGCGATCGTCGGGGCAGGTTTAGCAGGGTTGGCTGCGGCCGTTGAACTGGTGGATGCGGGGCATGAAGTCGAAATCTTCGAGTCGCGTCCGTTTTTGGGCGGCAAGGTGGGCAGTTGGGTCGATGCAGACGGCAATCATATTGAAATGGGTCTGCACGTTTTCTTCAACAATTATTACAACCTGTTTGCCTTGATGAAGAAAGTCGGTGCCTGGGAGAATTTGCTGCCCAAAGAGCATGTTCACACGTTTATTAATCGGGGCGGCGACATTGGTAAACTTGATTTCCGCTTCCTAGTCGGGGCCCCTTTTCACGGACTGAAAGCCTTTTTTACAACCGGACAACTCACCGTTCAAGACAAATTGCAGAATGCGCTTGCCTTGGGGACGAGTCCGATCGTGCCGGGTCTGGTCAACTTTGATTTTGCGATGAAGCTGATTCGCGATCTCGATGGCATTAGTTTTGCCGATTGGTTTCGCAGTCACGGCGGCTCACAAAATAGTCTCAAGCGCCTGTGGGACCCGATCGCCCTCGCACTGGGATTCATCGACACCGAAGAAATTTCTGCCCGGTGTATGTTGACCATCTTTATGATGTTTGCCTCTAAAACCGAAGCGTCGAGATTGAATCTACTGGCAGGGTCACCGGGGGAATATTTGCTCAAACCGATCGTCGATTACATCCAGTCCAAAGGCGGCAAGGTTCACACTCGTCGGCAAACGCGCAAAATTTTCTTTGAGGGTGAAGGGACGGAAACCAAAGTCACAGGGCTGTTGGTTGCGAATGGAGAAGGAGAGGAAACGATCGTCGCTGACATCTATCTCGCCGCCTGTGACGTGCCCGGAATTCAACGCCTCTTGCCTCCTGAGTGGCGCAGCCTCAAAACGTTTGAAAATATTTACAAGCTAGAAGCTGTTCCCGTTGCGACGGTGCAACTGCGCTTTGACGGTTGGGTGACGGAGATGAACGACCCAGATGCAAGAAAACAAGTCGATCGCGCGGCAGGCATTGACAACTTACTTTATAGCGCTGATGCTGACTTTTCTTGCTTTGCCGACCTTGCGCTCTCCAGTCCCAAAGACTACTATCGCGAGGGACAGGGTTCGCTCATGCAAGTAGTGCTGACTCCCGGCGATCCATTTGTCCCCATGAGCAACGAAGACATTGCTCAACATGCCCTCAAGCAGATTCACGATCTCTTCCCGTCTTCGCGAGAATTGAACATGACCTGGTTCAATGTCGTCAAATTGGCCCAATCCCTCTACCGCGAAAATCCTGGAATGGATGTCTACCGCCCTTCTCAAAAAACCCCGGTTGCCAACTTCTTCTTAGCCGGGAGCTATACCCAGCAGGACTACATCGACAGCATGGAAGGCGCAACTATCTCCGGCAAACAAGCCGCCCAAGCCATTCTTGAACCCACAGGCTACAAAGTTCAAGGTGTTGGATTGTTTAAGTATTAGGGAAGAGAGGGATGAGGGATGAGGGATGAGGGATGAGGGATGAGGGATGAAAGGTGAATGGAGTTAGCGGGTTGGGCGTTTGGGGGTGGTTTGTTTTACTTTTTTGACGCAGGTGACTAAGATAGCTGCAAGCTCGTTAGCTTCTTGGTGAAGGCTTTGTAGTTTTGCGGCGGGGAAGATGCCTGCTTCTTGAATGAGTTCTAACCAGTAAATGGTTTCCTCAAGTTCTTGGAGTCCGCCTTCAACTTTGCTGACAAATTCGGCATCAGAACGGCTACGATGAGCTTCTCGAAAGTGGGCACCGACTGAAGTCCCTGATCGTAAAACCTGCTTCCCAATCACCTGAGCCTCGATCGAACTTGGCAACGCCCCATACAACCGAATCACCCTCAAAGCAAACTTCTTCGTCCTCTCCCGCAAATCAACCCTCATACTCATCCCTCAACCTCTCCACGTTATCCCCTATCCTTCCCTTTCATCCCTCATCCCTCATCCCTCATCCCTCCCTATGTCCGACTGGTTAGAACATACCGTTCAAATTGAAGTAGATGCCCCGATCGAGTTCGTCTGGAGTCTCTGGTCTGACTTAGAGCAAATGCCCCGATGGATGAAGTGGATTGACTCGGTGAAAGTGTTGGAAGATGACCCCCGACTGTCTCGCTGGAAGCTGGCAACCGGAGGACTCGAATTTAGCTGGCAGTCTCGGATTCTCAAGCGAATTCCCAATCAGATTATTCAATGGGAATCAGTCGATGGTTTGCCAAATCGGGGGGCCATTCGGTTCTACGATCGTGGCCCCAGCAGTATTGTCAAAATGTCGATTTCCTACGCGATTCCCGGCTTTCTCGGTCAGTTGATGGACAATCTGTTTTTAGGCAAGGCTGTCGAGTCCACACTGCAAGCCGACTTAGAACGCTTCCGAGAATATGCCCTCAATGCAAAAGCGACCACCGAGTAGAAAACAAATTCTGGTGAAGCAGATCTAGTTTCAAACAGGCGATTTCAAGGGTGATAGAGACGGCGGCGATCGACCAACACGAACAGCTAAAAAGCTTGATGAGTTGGGAATTTCAATCTTTTGAAAAAGTTCAACTCTTAGCCGATTAGAGTATACATTCTTCTAAACGGTATATTCTTTGTGCCTGCTTGCGATCGGCTGTCAATATTGCTCACAAAAAACGATCGCTCCCTAAAGAACGATCGCTTCCAATCAACTAATTCAACGCTCAATTTTGCGGATTGGTCGGAGACTGGTAATAGATTTTAGAACCCGTATCTGACACAAAATGACACGCTAGATAAGACCGGAAAAAACTTTTCCAGATTGGCTCATCAGACTTGCGATAATACTCACCCAACACAGGCTTAATCGCTTTGGTGGCAACCTTGAGATGATAGTGAGGCATATTCGAGAAAATGTGGTGGGCCACATGAGTACCAATGTTGTGATGAATGGGATTGAACATGCCATAGTCACGATCGATGGTAGACAGCGCACCCTTCAAGAAATACCAATCATCACCCCGATACCAGGGAATGTCGGGTTCTGTGTGGTGCAAAAATGTCACCAGATCTAGCCAGACCACAAAGCCGACATAGCCCACCAGATAATATTTGACCAAAAACAGCCAGCCATACTGGACGGTCACAAATCCCAAAAATCCCACCATTGCCAGCAAGCAAATCGTACTCACCAACACACCATTGCGCTCAGACGGCTTAAACAACGGACTCTCAGGCGAAAAATGTGACCCCTGCTTACCGGGCGATCGCCGAAACAAATACAGCGGATACGCCACCAGCGGCAAATAAAACCGCATCAGCTTTTCTGCATAGCCCATTTGTTCATACTGAGCTTCTGTCACCGGATACCAGCTTTCGTCAGTCTCAATATTGCCCGTATTCGCATGGTGCGTCCGATGACTGATCCGCCATCCGTGAAACGGCACCAAAATCGGCGAATGTGACAAATGACCCACCAAATTATTCAGCCATTTGTGCTTAGAAAACGACCCATGTCCACAATCATGACCGACCACAAAAAGCGCCCAGAACATCGTGCCCTGAGCGAACCAAAAAATCGGATAAAACCACCAGGCATCGAGATAAGCTACGATCGCATACAGCCCAGCGAGAATACCTAAATCTAAGAAGAAATAAGCCAGCGATCGAGTAGTAGAAGGCACAAAACACGCATCGGGAATCGCCGATCGCACGTCTTTGAGAGTAAAAGGAAGCTCACCTGATAGTAGAGAACGGTCTTCTACAGCAGACGAATCGGATAAAACGGGATGGACTTGCACGTACTTTTTAGTCTGCCGAAATATAGATTAGCTCGGTTATTGTAACGTTTTGTGGTGTCCGAGCTAACGATCGGGGATCACAATCTTGGGGAATTTTGAACCCTGCTTCGGTAGACCCAAAGTATGATAGAGAACTTCTGCTACAGGCAAGCTGTTTGTCGTGACGCACAAAAAAACTGGAGAAACGACCCCTTGCGGGTAACTCAAAGAGATCGCTTCCCCAGTTTCAAACGCTAAATTCTAAAAACCAGACCTAGTACGTCTCAACGTGCCAGCGGCCTGCTTTCTTCATCGCCCGTTGAAATTCCTTCCACTCAACCCCGACTTTTGTAGCCTCAGCCGAAAGCGCAGCATCAATGCCGTCTTCCATGCCTTTGAGACCACAAATATAAGTGTGTGTTTTGGGATCTTGCATCATCTCCCATAGCTCGGCTGCATGTTCTGCCACGCGGTCTTGAATGTACATTCTGCCGCCATCCTTATTCTTCTGCTCACGGCTGATCGCATTCGTGAGACGGAAGTGATCGGGATACTTTTGCTCGATTTCTTCGAGTTCTTCCTTGTACAGAATGTTAGCTGTCGTCGGAATCCCAAAAATCAACCAGGCAAACCCATTGAATTGGTAGTCGGGGTTAGCGGCTTTTTCGTTGTCTTTGAACATGCGCCACAGATAGGCCCGCATTGGTGCAATCCCCGTCCCGGTTGCCATCATGATCACCTTGGCATCTTCATCAGGTGGCAACAGCATTTCCTTACCCGTTGGGCCCGTGATTTTCACATCTGCGCCCGGTTCGAGATGACAGAGATAGGTTGAGCAAACTCCATACACGGTTTCACCCGTCTCAGGATGCTTGTACTCCAACTGTCTGACGCAGAGAGAAACGGTCTTGTCGTCTACTGGATCGCCGTGACGAGTCGAAGCGATCGAATACAGTCTGAGCTTCTCTGGTTTGCCATTTTTGTCGGTTCCAGGGGGAATAATTCCGATACTTTGACCTTCGAGATAGCGTAGATCCCCTTCAGAAATATCAAACGTTAGATGGCGAACAGTGCCAATCCCACCTTCACCCACCAGTTCATCATTCGAGACACACTTACCAACGAACGGACTCGCGGGTCGGTAAATATTGACGGGAATGTCGGTGGTGGCAGCCTTTGCTTGAGTCATAGGCCTTCTCTCTTCTCCTGCTTTAGTGTTCTTTTGTCCAGTTTCCTGCTTGACTTCCGTCGCAGACTGTTCTAGGGTAGCCTTTCCTATTAAGTTCCCATTAACATCTAAAGATTGGATATTGACGATTTTGCCGCCCATGCGGGTGATGCGCTGCATGACTTCGTTCATCCGGCTGTAGGGCACCGTGATGTAGGTGCTGCCACTCTGCCGAATGGGGTAGTTCATCCGATCGTTTTCCTGGCTTTGACGCAGACCGACCACTTCATATCGGAATGTACGGCTACCAGAAGGGGTGTTGCCTGTGCCCGATGCGCTTGAATTAAACATTGCTGTGAATTATTGCTGTGAATTTCTCCGACCTAACCTAACTTAATATTGTGCGGCAACGGGCCTCATTCACCAAATCTGCGCGAGGATTGATCCGGTTTGAGCGGTCACAAATGGCTTAAAAAAATGATTTTCCGCTTAACTGTACAGAGAAAACGATCTTTTGGAAGCTACCCACCGGGAGCCGCCTGATTGTGAAGTTCGAGTTAATTTGATCAGCAGACGATCGTACCAGAGGCAAACCCTGGAAAATAGGGGGATAATCTTGAGTTGCTAAGAAGGCTTGTGAGCAGGATCACGATTTGGTAAGATCTGCCCTAGCAAGCACGTACTAAATACTCAATTGCAAAACCTGGGCACTTCTCTGGCGGCTCTCAAGGTTTTTATGGATAAAGCGAGAACGATCGAGTTGACTCCACAAAGACAGTTTGCAGGGTTTCTTGAGGGATAGGCGAAGTTAAGCGGTATTCTTTAAGAATTGCTGCTCCCCAAGTTGAGCAATCATTGACAGACCGAGCGATCGGTTAGACAACAACCCCCCGTTAGTAGATCACTTTTTGTTAGAGGAAACCTATGACCAGTAAGCCAGACCGCGTGGTTCTGATTGGCGTTGCCGGAGACTCCGGATGCGGTAAATCCACGTTCCTGCGCCGATTGACAGATTTGTTTGGGGAAGATTTCGTCACGGTGATCTGCCTCGACGACTACCACAGTCTGGATCGCAAACAGCGCAAAACAACGGGCATCACCGCTCTCGACCCCAGAGCCAACAATTTTGACCTGATGTATGAGCAAATCAAAGCGCTCAAAAGTGGTCAGACCATCAACAAGCCCATCTACAACCATGAAACGGGTCTGATCGATCCCCCCGAACTGATCGAACCCAACCACATCGTCGTGATCGAAGGGCTGCATCCTCTGTTTGATGAACGGGTGCGCGGGTTGCTTGACTTTAGCGTTTACCTAGACATCAGCGACGAAGTGAAAATTGCCTGGAAGATTCAGCGCGATATGGCGGAGCGGGGTCACACTTACGAAGACGTTCTCGCCCAAATCAATGCCCGCAAACCTGACTTCCAGGCGTACATTGATCCTCAAAAAGAATTCGCCGATGTCGTGATTCAAGTCTTGCCGACGCAGTTGATCAAAGACGACCAGGAGCGCAAAGTTCTGCGGGTACAAATGATTCAACGCGATGGAGTCGAAGGGCTTGAGCCTGCCTACCTGTTTGATGAAGGCTCGACCATTCACTGGACACCCTGCGGACGCAAACTGACCTGCTCTTACCCTGGCATCAAGATGTACTATGGGCCTGATGCGTCCTATGGTCACAGCGTGTCGGTGTTAGAAGTAGACGGTCAGTTTGACCAGCTAGAAGAAGTGATCTATATTGAGCAACACTTGAGCAAAACTTCGACCAAGTACAACGGTGAACTAACCGAATTGCTCCTCAAGCACCGCGAATATCCTGGTTCTAATAATGGAACGGGGTTGTTTCAGGTGTTGACGGGTCTGAAGATGCGGGCGACCTATGAGCGCTTGACTCAGAAGGAAGCGGCGTTGACGGCTAAGGTTTAGTTGATCGCCCAAGTTGGAGTGAGGCGTAAAAGAATCGCTGCGATCGAGTCCTCATTCCAATCTTAATAGACGGCTCTTAACAGACTGCCAAGTTTCAAAGTTTTGGTGTACATGATTGGGGGATGTGTCCAACCGCATCCCTTTTTTTTGCGATTAAGGCTGCAAGTCAGATTAAGGCTGCAAATCAGAGGGATAAGTTCTCTGCGTCAGTTCGATCGCATTGAGGGACATGATCTGTTTTATAATGCTTGCTTAAGATTTGAAAGCTAGTAAAACGCTCTACTGCCCTTGTCGGCTGGAAAGCATTCAATCCATTGGAAATCAATAGCGATGGTCACGAATCGAACGAGCAAAGCCACCAGCCGCAGGACTACCACCCCTCGAAGCGTAAAAACCCCCGATAAGACTCCTGTGAACCCCGAAAAGAACGGCATCAGCGACGAATCCTCCGATATCCCGACCTCGGACACCCCCATCTCCGATCCATTTAAGGAAGACACCACCATGAGTACCGAAGTGATTGACGTAACCTCTGAAGCGGCTGAGTCAAAAGAGGGAGCCATCCAACTCCACAGTCAGCCCAGTCTATCGATCTGGAATCGCCCGATCATGCCCGATGATATGGAAGTGGTGGGCACCATTCAATCGGCTGGACTGCGCCCGATCGCCGCCAGTCATCTCGCAGTTTATGGCACGCTAATGGGGGGTCGCCCGATCGAAGCCAATGCGCTCAAGGTTGCCGATATGGTGGGCAATTCTCCGATTTTCTACAATGATGTGGAGATGATCGAGGGCGAAAATGGAATTTTTGGCCGGCCGATTATGGTCAGCGATCCGGCTTTGATGAATTCGGAGGCCGGGTATGGTGGCCGTCCGATCGCTTCTAATCAAATCGATGACCCGCGTGCATTGATGGGCTATATCGACTAGACAAATTCAAATTGTTTGAATCCTTGGGCGCTTCTAAATTGACAAAGAGGGGCCCATTTTTTTTTGCGAATTGCTTTTATAGACCTGGACGTTGGACATTGAACCGAACTGGTCTAAAATCTCCAGTCTTTCAAAGTCTCTACCAGTTTTTCAAAGTCTCTAAAAAAACTTGATCTTTTGAGAAGCGTAAACACACATTTTTAGCAAGATCAGCCCTTCGCGGACGTGAGCAATGTTTGATTCGCCATAGGTTCGAGGCTGATAGCGGACAGGCACATCGACAATGTGGAGGCTCAGTTTAGTTGCCCCAAACAACAAATCAAAATCGCCAAATGGGTCAAAATCGCCAAAATAGCTTCTTCCTGCCGCAATTTTCTCGTAGTCTTCTCGCCACAAAACTTTCGTTCCGCAGAGCGTATCTTTTAACGGTTGACCTAACAAAAACGAAAACGCCAGACTAAAAAACTTATTCGCCCAATTATTTAACCAGGGCATGGCTTTTCCTGAGCGAGGATAAACGAGCCGCGACCCATTGGCAAACTCTCCACGCCGCGCCGCCACCACCTCAAAAAAGTGAGGCAAATCTTCAGGCTGGACGGTCAAATCCGCGTCGAGAATCATCAAAATGTCACCTGTCGCCTGCTCAAACCCCAACCGAACTGCATCAGCTTTGCCCTTTCCAGATTGTTGAAAGGCTTTGAGCCTAAACGCTGGGTGTCCTTGGTTAACTACGCGCTGAATCTCTGCCCAGGTCTCGTCTCGCGAATGTCCTTCGACAAAAATCACTTCAGTTTGCTTGCCCAGGGGAGGCAGGCGATCGACGGCCCCGCGAATATTGCCCGCCTCATTTCTCGCAGGAATGATCACCGAACAGGTACAGGTTTCTGAAACGGTGGGTAGGTCAGGCCTGGCAATGATGTAGTTCGTCAAGCCCAAGTGATTGATGCCAGGGAGATGGGCTAAGACGCGATTGCAGAAAGTAGAAAGTCCGGGGATTGGTTTGGGTAATAGAAACCGACGGCCCGATCGCACCGATAGATAGCCCGTAATCGTCAGCAGATTCTTCACATCCGTCATTGAGAGCCAGCTTTGGGGTGGTTGGGGGCGACGTTGCCCGATGCGTTCTGCAAGGTGTAAGAGAGGCTGCCACAAAAAGTTGTGAAATGTGAGAATCAGGCGAGTTCGCGGATGACAAAACGCTTGCAAGTTTTGCAGCACTTTTTGAATGTCGCCCAAATGCCCCAAAACGCCAGACAGCACAATAAAGTCAAACGCAACGTCGGTCTCAAAGTCCTGTGGAATCAGCGTTTCTGCATCCAGACAGTGAAACTGTAAGTGGGGATATTTGGCTTGAGCAATGTCGATCGTCCCTTGCGAAAAATCAATTCCTACGCCAATTTTGGGCTGCAAAGCTGCCAACAAATTCCCCGTTCCGCAGCCAATTTCTAACACACAACTGCCCGGAGGAATGAGAAACTGATGCAAGCGATCGAGGTCTTGATAATAATAACGATTGCGCTGATTCCAGCGATCGAGATCAGGCGCAATGCAGTCAAAATAACATCTCACCTGCTCTTTAAAAGCATCTTTGAAAACAGGTGTAGAAAGGTTTGTAAGAGATGGATTCACGAGGGGCGCTCTCTTTGAGTTACCCGCAAGGGGTCGCATAATTTATCGCCAAACTTATCGCCAGACTTTTAGCTAGACAGTGATTTGGAATTCAATCTTCTCACATCCCTGCAACTCGGATAGAAACTTCTTGTGTATGCTTGACTACTCAATTTTCTTTGAATATCAAATTATTCTTTACTACAGAAGACCAACTTTAAGATTAAAGGTATTAATAAACCCTTAATGTTTGATCTAGCCAGCGCAATTCCGTCTAAATTTAACCCTATTACGGTTTAATCAATTCGATCGAGCCATTTAGCGTTGCACAAAAATCCTACAGTTTGGTGGGTGCGAAAATCATGGTCAAAAAACAATCCTCAGCATTCAGCCTCATTTTGCTGCTTACCTCTACGACTCCTCAACTGTTGAGCGGTTCCTCAGCTTCGGCATCCGCTCTGTTGGCTGCGGCATCGGGCACACAGGTACGGATCAATGGCTCTGGTAGCATGACAGCCGTCAATCAGGCGCTCAAACAGCGATTTGAGAAACAGTTTCCAGACGCGCAGGTCAGCCTTGAAAGTGGCGGTACAGCCGCAGGGCTACAGGCTGTTCTCGATGGTAAAGCTGACTTGGCGGCGATCGCCCGTCCCTTAACTGCCGCAGAAAAAGCAAAAGGACTGGTTGCTGTCCCGGTGGGCCGAGAAAAGATCGCGATCGTCATCGGCTCCAACAACAAGCTCACCAAAGGGTTGGATATCAATCAGTTTGCTAAGATCTTTCGCGGTGAAATCAAAAACTGGTCACAGGTGGGCGGGGCGGCGGGTGCCATTCGCTTGATCGATCGTCCTCCCACCAACGATACGCGCCAGTCCTTTCGCAACTATCCTGCCTTTCAAAACCGCAAATTTGAATCGGGAGCCACCGCCAAAAAACTCTCTGATGACAATCCGCGATCGGTGATTCAAGCGTTGGGCAACAATGGCATCAGCTATCTGCCCCTGAGTCAAGTGCGAAATCAGCCCGGAGTCAAGGCCGTCTTGATGCATGGGACGGCTCCGACCGATGCGCGCTATCCCTTCTCACAACCTCTGTTTTACGTTCACAAAGGAGCGACTCCCAATCCTGCGGCCGCCGCCTTTTTGGGCTATGCCACCGCCGCATCAGGACAGCAAGCGGTCAAACAGACTGGAGCCGTCGCTGTCAAAGGGCCTGAAACCGCTAAGACCTCTGCGATCGCCAAGAAAACCGCCAAAGGCACAAAAGCTACTTCGTTAAACGCTGCTAATCAAAAGGCGGGCGCAAATCTCTCTAACAATCAAGTTGCTCAGGTGCCTGCGATCGGCGACGGTGACGGGGGGCTGTTGGGCGATCTGGGGCTTCCTTCGTGGCTGTGGTGGCTATTTCCGCTGGGGTCGCTCGCTGCTTTGTTTTGGATGTTGGGCAAAGGACGCGATTCACAACCCGCTTCATCGATTCCAGCTTATCGAGACCCCAATCCTGAGTTTCCAGGAGGGTTTGACCCTTTACAGGCAGGAGCCGGACTGGTCGGAGGAGCCACGTTAGCTGGGGCCGCTTGGGAATCGGACGATCGCAACGGTGAATCAGATCAGTCTGATTGGCTGTTTGAAAATCCCAACCTTGCCCCTCCGTCTGCCAACATTCGTACCGAAGAACCGTTTTTGGCAGACGATCGCGATCTCACACCTCAAGACGACGACGACACCACCTGGGGAACGCCAACTCCAGGTTTTGGACTCAACAACGTCGGTGGAGCTTTAACGGGTGGGGCAGCCCTGGCAGGAGGAGCGGGAGCCGCAGCCTGGTCATTTCTCTCTGGCAATCGGCGGCGATCGGACAGTCCCTCAGAGACTTTTGCTCAAACGCCAACCCCCGCAATAGAAAACGTTGTGCCGGAGGAAGGAACGGCTTCGAGTTATCAAGGAATCGCGCCATTTGAAGCCGCGAGTGGTCGATTAGTGCTCTCACCGCGCAATGCTCAGTGGGCCTATGCCTATTGGGACATTCCTCGATCGCTCAAAGCCAATGCCCAACGTCAGGGCGACGAAAACCTCATGCTGCGGCTCTATGATGTCACCGGACTGAATGGAGACACTCAACTTCCAGACCAGTACGAGCAGTTTGATTGTGATGATTTTGCCCTGAGCTGTGACGTTCCGATTCCGACTAGCGATCGCTCGTATGTGGCTGAGGTGGGATATCTCTCATCTGACAATCAGTGGTCAAGTCTGGCTCGATCGACTCCCACCTGGATTTCGGCTCACGAGAGAATGGGGTGATCCCGCGTCTTAAAAGGTTGGAAAAAATAGCTGAAAGTAGCTAGATAAAAGCGCTTCGCCAAAAAAGAGGCTAAAGGTGGCTCCCAGGGCCAGAAACGGCCCAAACGGCATGGGTTGGCGACGATCGAGCAGTCCAAGTGCGATCGCGCCTCCACCCACAAATGCCCCCAATGCACAGGCCAAAAATCCAGCGATTAATAACAGCTTCCAGCCTAACCAGGCCCCCATCATGGCGGCGAGTTTGGCATCTCCTGCGCCCATTGCAGGTTGTTGAAAGACGATCGAACCAACCAAGGCGATTCCATCCAGCAGCCAAATTCCTAACACTGCGCCCAACACAGATCCCATCAAGGCAGCGATCGCATCCGCTGTGCTCGTAGCACCGTTGGCAACCTGAAACCCCAACCCCAACAACAACCCGGATTTTGTGAGGGAGTTGGGCAACGTCATCGTGTCTAAATCGATCAGCGACAGTGCCAACAGCCAACTGAGAAAAGCCCAATAGCCCACGGTGGCGATCGAGAAGCCAAACACCCAAAATACCGCCAAAAACAGCAATCCCGTGGCTGCCTCGACAAGGGGATAGCGGGGAGAAATCGGAGTTTTGCAGTGACGACACCGACCTTTGAGCCAGAGCCATCCCACCACGGGTACGTTGTCCTGTTTTTTGAGGGGAGTCAGACAGCGAGGACAGCGCGACGGCGGATAAAGCAGCGATAACCCTGCCGGGAGTCGGTAGATCACGACATTCAAAAAGCTCCCGATCGCCGCCCCTAGCAGGAAGACGATCGCAGAAGCAGGCACAGCAAGCAAAAAATCTAGCATGGCGGGAATCAGCAGTTAGGGATGAGCGTTCCCCTTCAGGGTTACCAGTTTGATGCTAATACCAAATCAACCAACAAATGATACTCATAAAAAATCAGTTAATTAACCGATTTCTATCTCTCAGATTTGAAAAGAACCTATCAAGGAAGCCGTTTCAAAGTCCCCCAAAATGGGGGATTTAGGGGGCGAGGATCTGTATCAGTAACTAGTGGATTTGGTATAAGGATTGTCAGTTAAACGAAATCACGATCTGTAAGGTGTGTTGAACTTCGGGGTTGTTGAATTTACCGTTCCAGAGATTAATGATTTAGAAGCTGTCTTTCGATCGCATCACACGCCAGTCTCACACCAGTCTCTGCTTGAATGAGATGTGCGATTTCTGCTGCTTTAACAGCATAGCGAGGAGTTTCTAGCAATTCACGTAGTTTTTCAGCGATTCGGACGGCTGAATACTGCTGACGGGAAATCGTCCGCGAAGTCCCCAGGCGTTCGGCTCTTGCGGCATTATCTGGCTGATCATGACTGTAGGGCATTATCAAGGTTGGACGACCCGCCCGTAGTGCCTGAGCCGTTGTACCAATCCCACCTTGATGCACGATCGCACAAGCACCCCCAAAAATTTGAGAGTAGGGCGCGTATTTCACAGCAATGATCTCTGCTGAAAGACCCTCTGGTGGTGGATTCTTACCAATCAGCAACACTGCACGACGGTTTAAGAGTTTTGCGGCTTGAATGCTTTCTTTGTAAAAATTACCCGGCGACATGACTGCGGCCGAACCCAGGGTAAAGACGATCGGGGCTTCTCCTGTCTCTAAAAACTGCTTGAGTTCTGGGGTGAGTTCTGCTCCACCCTCGCTGCCATCATAGAATGTAAACCCTGTGACTGCGGTATTTGCGGGCCAATCTCTTTGAGGCTTGGCAAACACTGAAGAGAACAGGGCTAAGACAAGATAGGGAGAATACTTATCATCAATGAATGGATTACCCTTGAGGGGTGGTAAGTCCAGTTCGCGTCTCAGTTGATGAATCGGCTCTGCCCAGGATTTAGACAAAACTTTTGATAACTGAACGATGCCTCGATTCGCCATAGAACCCAGCCCGCGCAGCTTGGCTAGAAATGGCAGCACAGGCAGGACAGATGGATCATAGACCGAGAGAAATGAAGTAGGTTGTAAGACAGCGAACGCCCACGGAATCCCTAATTTTTCGGCAACCAATCGCGCTGCTACGACTCCTTCACCTGTAATAATCAGGTCTGCATCTTTTGCACTATCGATTAAATCAGTGTAAGTTTCTCGTAGATTTGCACAAACCCAATTTTTGATCACATATTCCGTACCTGTCTTTAAATCCATCATTCGCGCCATCTCTTGGGGGTCGTTGAGGGCGGTATTGTCAGGGCGAATTCGATGAAACTCAAATCCCAAAGCTTCAATTTTTTCTCGATATTCTTGATGAGTCGCAATCACCAGATCATGCCCCCGCTTTCGGAGTTCAATCGCGATCGCAAGTTTGGGGTGTAGGTCACCCAAAGAGCCAATGGTCGTTAAAACAATACGGCTCACAATTTTGCCTCTTAATCCGCTTGTACATGATCACGCTTGCCTGATCTCACCGCTTTGCGATTCTTAGGATCGTGAATTAAACAACCTGTAATTCTCGCGGTTTCGCTTCGTTTGATTCGGCTTCTGCCCCCTAAATCCCCCAAATTTGGGGGACTTTGAACCGCGAAACTGCCTTAAATTCTAGAATGTCTGCTTTCTCAAAGTCCCCCAGAATGGGGGATTTAGGGGGCGAAGTCGCTTGGCAATAAACGATCTTATTTAATTCGCGATCCTTAGTGATTTTAGGTGATTTTAGAATGAGACAGTTTCATAATGTTCCACAATCGGGAACGGATCGTAGAAGTGATGCAGGAGAGAACGCCATTCTTGATACTCTGGCGACTGCCGAAACTGAACCGTGTGAGCTTCTAACGTTTGCCAGCGTACCAGCAAGATGTATCGGTTTTCAGTTTCTAGACAGCGTTGCAGGTCATGAGAACTGTAGCCTGGAATGGAAGCAATCAGGGCTGAAGCCATCTTGAAAGCAGCTTCAAACTCATCACTCAAACCAGGCTTAACCTCCAGAATTGCAACTTCTAATATCACAGGCTCAAAGCTAAGGAACGATCGCTCAAGCAGATCCGCCAATCGCTCGATAACCGCCAAAGGCTTCAAACGGCACAAAACACTCCTGGGGCAACAAAGCAGGCTTGCCGTTAAAAATCAGTTTTCCTCGTAGCGTCAGTCGATTGATCGCAACACCGAGCGGTGGCTCTGTCAATTCTGGATGCACATCATAGTAAGTTTCATAGATCAGCCGCGCCGATCGCACCACCCCTGGATCGATCCACTCAACAAAACTTTCATCGTCCACTCCAACACCTACACTTTGTATCGCGTTAACCACCTGCAAACCCCTCGTTTACGTTCCGCTTGTATCCTATTGCAAAAATGGGAACCCGTACGAAAATTTTGCAGCACGTTGCTGGCGAGGCATCGTAAGAGGGAAGCTTGAGCCTGTCCATTCCTTATCTCTCCTCGCAAAGCGGATTACCCCAAAAGGGAGAACAGATCGATGCTCTGTTGAAATCGCAAGAACGTAATCTCGCTACATATCATTGATTTGATTAGGATTGCGGATTTTTGGTGCGTTCTTCGATGTCTTCAAGGGTGCGGAGAACTAGACGCTTTGCCTGAAGTTGCCAGCCGAGTTGTTGGACTTTGAACGCGATCGCTCCCCCAACGATCGTCGCCACAAAATCGATCGGTTGAGAAGCCGAAATGCCAAACAGCAACCCTAATCCAGCGATTCCCCAGAAAGGTAAAGCCACCGTTTGACGTTGAGTTTCGATCACTTTGCTGATCGGGTCAGTGGGCATTGCAGCCAACAGCGCTTCTTTAACTTGCTCCTGCTCTTTGCGAGGGACTGATAGCCCAATCTTTTGCCGCAATTTCTCGATCTTTCGGGCATCGGTGCTGTACTGCGTCAACTCATCTTCGGCCATCAAAACCAGGCGCTCAAACTGTCCCATTCTCTAACCTTGCTACTTGCTCTATTTTGCAAACTCGTTGGCTTTTTGCGCCAATTCCACATCTTTGAGGGTGATGCCGCCTGAGTCGTGGGTCGTCAGATCGATCGTCACCTGGTTGTACACATTAAACCATTCGGGGTGATGATTCATCGATTCGGCAACCAGCGCCACACTCGACATAAACCCAAACGCTTCGATAAACGATTTGAACCGATATTGACGATGCAGCTTACCGTTTTCAACGCTCCAACCTTCTAGCTGAGTCAGTCGTGTTTCCAGCTCTTGAGCAGATAGGGTAGGGACACTCATAGTAAATATAGAAAAATACCTTCAATTCTCAGAATATAAGGAGAGGCGCGATCCTTTGCGGGTAACTAAGAGATCGTCACCAAACTTTTTACCCAGCGCAGACCCAAAAACTTCAGCAAGCTACCTCAATTCGTTCGCCTGGCTTGGGTTCTAGAACGCTAGTTGCAAGATGATTTTCAGCTAATTTGATGCGAAAGTCGTCTGTGTTGCCCATTACTTTGAGCAGCGACAAAAGCAACCCTTCAAAGACAATTTCTCCCCCTGCGGCCGTCGGCAACATCACCCGCGGTTTGACCATCTGAGCCAGTTTTAGGGCGCTTTCCTTACCTTTGATCAGCGAACCGACGATCGGCAGCGCCAAATCAATCAAGGGAGTAATCACGACATCGATCGTGCCAAACTCTTTGAGCGTCGGCGGATGAAACCCGTGTGGCTCGTAGTAGAGCGTCTTGCCATCAGCTTTCATCAGGTAACCATTTTCTTGCACCAATGGGCCGATCGGAGATCCCAACGTGGCCTGAATGGTCAAATCGTCTACTGTGAAACGCTCACCATGCTTCAAGGTTGTCACTTGAGTAAAGCCCAACTGCTGAGCCACTTTTGCCGCGCTGGGTGAGCCAACCACCGGAATCGATTTGTCCAGGTGCCTCAGCGTCTCAGGATGGGCGTGATCTTCTATCCCTTGAGACAGCAAAATCAGATCGAGATGGTCAGGAATAGGGCGATCGTGCGATCGCGATCCCTTAAACAGCCAGTCCAGATTGCCAAATGTCAAATTTCCTACAAGCCAGGGATCGAGCAAAATGCGCTTGCTTGCAAGTTCGATTAGCCAGGAATTGTTGTCTAACCAGGTCAGATACATGGCTTGTATAGATTTGTTAAGTCTCTATCATTTTATCGGGTTAGTGACAAAAACTTCAGCAGAGTGAGAATTCCCCCAGGCTTTTTCTTCCTACAAACCTGCCTCGACTTTTAGAGTCTCCCCCATTGTGGTCACGCGATCGCCCGCCATCAATTTGCGTCCTCGTCGCGTCTCAACCTTGCCGTTTACTTTGACTTCGCCTGCCTGAATCAGCAGCTTTGCCTGCCCGCCTGTATCGACCAACCCTTTTAACTTGAGAAACTGATCGAGCTTAATCGTATCTTCGCTTGTCATCATGATGTAGGAGCTAAAAGCTAATCGCTCACTAAGGACTAGTTACCTGATCTAGCCTAGCGCAACGCCAGAAGACAACGCCCTCAATATAGCGTCCGCCTTGAACGGATTTGATTTGCTTTTTACGATAATTAAAGAATTACTTAAGCCAAAGAATCCCTAACTAAGAGGTTAAAATTGTGATGAAAGAATCGACGGCTCTTGTCTCAATGTTTGTTTTGGTTTAACGTCAGTTCGATGAGAGTGACTCGCTTCGTTTCAATCGGCTTCAGCCCC
>NZ_JBJPHU010000101.1:0-24559 GCF_052939515.1 Phormidesmis sp. 146-33 | reverse complement strand
GGGGCAGAAGATAGCTTCATCAATGAGGTGCAGACGGGGACGACGACGATCGTTTCGTTCCGCAATGCTGACCCTGCGCTGGCATCCCTGACAGGCAATGGGGATTCTAATACGGCGTTGGGGGCGGTTAGTGCCGATGGGCGCTATGTGGTGTTTGTTAGCAAAGCTCCTGAGCTAGTAGCCAATGACAATAATGCGGCTCAGGATGTGTTTTTGCGGGATGTACAGACGGGCACGGTGACGCTGGTCAGTCGCAGCGGGGCAGGTAGTGGAAATGGAGTTTCTGGCAATCCCGTGATCAGTCGTGATGGGCGCTATGTGGTCTTTGTCAGCAGCGCTTCTAATCTGGTGGCAGGTGATGCGAATGGTGGTCAGGACGTGTTTTTGTGGGATCGACTGGATGGCTCGACTCGATTAGTAAGTGGCGTAAATGGCGGTAGCGATGATGTTGCGCCGAGTATTAGCAGTGATGGTCGCTATGTCGTATTTGTTAGCAGTGTGAGTAATCTCGTTGCTAATGATGCTAATAATCAAGCGGATGTGTTTTTGTGGGATCGGCAAGACGGTTCGATCCGGTTAATTAGCGGCGTAGATGCAACGACTAGCAGCAATGGAAGTTCCGATCGCGCCACGATCAGCCGTGATGGTCGCTATATTGCCTTTACCAGTAACGCCAGTAATCTTCCAGATAATGCGGCTGGACGACAAAATGTGTTCGTGTGGGATCGTCAAGATGGTTCGATCAAGTTGATTAACCGCAATGGAGCCACGATCGGAGATGGAACTTCTGCAACGCCTGTAATCAGTGGCAATGGGCGGTTTGTGGCTTTTGTCAGCACGTCAAGTAATCTAGGCGGCGGCACAGATGCAAACAATGCTCAAGATGTGTTTGTCTATGATTTGCAGTTGGGCACGACGACTCCGGTTAGTTTGTCTACAAGTGGGGCTTATAGTGCTGGGGCAAGCGGCATGAGTGCGACTCGATCGGACTCTCCTGTTATCAGTGACGATGGGCGATTTGTGGCTTTTGTCAGCAGCTTCAGCGATCTGGTTGCGAATGATGCGAACGATGCTAGAGATGTGTTTGTGCGCGACTTGGTGAGCAATCGAACACTGTTGGTTAGCTCTAACAAAGAGGGGACGGCAAGCAGCACCGGAACTGGGTCTGGTGGCATGTCGGGAGGATCTGGCTCGTTTAATCCGGTGATTAGCAGTGACGGGCGATTTGTGGCTTTTGTTAGCTTCTCAAACAATCTTGTAGACAATGACACCAACAATGCTCAGGATGTGTTTGTGCGCGATTTGTTGGCTGATAGCGGCAATGGTAAAACTCGATTAGTCAGCCAAAATCTAGCAGGCACCAGTAGCGGCAATGGAGCTTCTTTTGACCCGACGATCGATGCGATTGGCAGCTACGTTACATTCACAAGTGAAGCGTCTGATCTGGTGGATCGCGATCGCAATAACAAGACCGATGGGTTTGGGTTGCAGCTTGCTAACATCGTAAGAATTGAGAGTCTGGACGGAGCAGCGATCGAGGCAACCAGAGCGGCTACTTACAAAATCACGCGCAGCGGCACTCAAGGGAATTTGACGGTTAAGTTGGCGATCGATGCCTTGAATACGGCTTCTGTCTCAGATTACACGCTGTCAGTAGGAGCCACTGCAATCACGCCGATTAACTCAGAGCTAACGATCGTCATTCCAGATGGGGCGAGTGAAGTGATTTTGACCTTGACTCCCACTGATGATGAGGCTGCTGAAGCGGATGAAACAATCAAGCTCAATCTGTTGGCGGGAGAAGGCTATGTGATTCCGATGGGGACTGAGAGTGCAACGGTTGCGATCGCTGCCAATGATACGACTGTGACGAATACCAATGATGCAGGAGAAGGATCACTCAGACAAGCGATTCTCAACGCTAATGCCTTTGGTGGAGTGAATACGATCGACTTCAAAATTGGTTCCGTTAGTAAAACGACCAATCTGGCTTCTGCGTTACCGACGATCACCGATGCTGTGATCATAGATGGAACAACGCAGGCTGGCTATGTAGCAGTTACAGACGCTCCAGGAACGCCGATCGTTGAATTGAATGGGACAGGTGCAGGAGATGCGAATGGATTGGTGATCAGTGCGGGGAATAGCACTGTAACAGGTCTGGCAATCAATCGCTTTACGCAAGACGGAATTCGGATTACCGCAGGCACCAACCAAATTCAGAAAAACCTGATTACTAAAAATGGGGGCGCAGGCATTGCGATCGTTGGACTGACAAACAATCGGATTGGGCTAAACACAATCACTGCCAACACGGGTCTAGGAATCGATTTGGGAGGCGATGGGGTTACGGCAAACGATCTGGGAGATGCGGACGCGGGCGCAAATAATCTGCAAAACTATCCGCTCTTGGTGACGGCGGAACCTGTGGGAGGAAGTACGATCGTTTCGGGAACCCTCAACAGCACAGCGAGCAAACCGTTTCGAGTAGAATTTTTTAGCAACGATAGTGCTGACGCATCAGGGAATGGAGAAGGACAGACTTATCTTGGCTTCAGCGATGTGACGACAGATGCCAGCGGCAATGCAATTATAACATTCTCGGCAACGGGAGCGCTCACCGGAAAATTTATTAGCGCTACTGCTACAGATATCGCAACAGGAGACACCTCTGAGTTTTCAACAGCACGAGTAGTTGTTGCTCCAAAAATCTCGATCGCGTCCTCAATTGCAACGCTTGCTGAAGGCAACAGTGATACAAAGCTTTACACTTTTGTAGTCACATTAGATCAAGCTAGTAGTCAAATCGTTAAAGTCAATTACACTACAGAAGATGGATTAGCGACAGCAGGCAGCGATTATACAGCCGTGATGAATGGCGAAGTAGAATTTGCACCGGGAGAAACGACAAAAACGATTGCAATTGATATCACTGGCGATATTCTCCAGGAAATGAACGAAGACTTTAAAGTGACGCTGAGTACGCCTACCAATGCGACGATTAATAGCGCGATCGCAACGGGCATTATTCAAAACGATGACACGCCGCCCACAATTTCAGTCGCTAACGTCGCAAAACAAGAAGGTCAAACTGGCGATACGCCCTATGTGTTCGATGTCGTGCTGTCGAATCCGAGCGGTCAAACCATCACAGTCAACTACGCCACTGGTGATGATACAGCTCAGAGTTCCACCGATTACACAGCCGCAAGTGGACAGCTTACTTTTGCACCAGGCGTTACCAGTCAGCTAGTTACCGTTCTCGCTAAAGGTGATGTGGAATTTGAGCCAAACGAACAGTTCAAACTATTGCTTACTGGCGCAACGAATACAGAAAATACAACGACTGGGGCGATCGCCATTCTCGAAAATGACGACAATCCACCGCCCACAATTTCAGTTGGCAACGTCACGAAACAAGAAGGTCAAAGCGGCGACACGCCCTATGTGTTCGATGTCGTGCTGTCGAATCCGAGTGGTCAAACCATCACAGTCAACTACGCCACTGGAGATGATACAGCTAAAAGCGTTGAAGGTGACTATACAGCCGCAAGTGGACAGCTTACTTTCGCACCAGGGATTACCAGTCAGCTAGTTACCGTTCTCGCTAAAGGTGATGTGGAATTTGAGCCAAACGAGCAGTTCAAACTATTGCTTACTGGCGCGACGAATACGGAAAACACAACGACTGGGGCGATCGCCATTCTCGAAAATGACGACAATCCACCGCCTACAATTTCAGTTGGCAACGTCACGAAACAAGAAGGTCAAACTGGCGACACGCTCTATGTGTTCGATGTTGTGCTGTCGAATTCGAGTGGTCAAACCGTCACAGTCAACTACGCCACTGGAGATGATACGGCTCAAAGTTCCACCGATTACACAGCCGCAAGTGGACAGCTTACTTTTGCACCAGGCGTTACCAGTCAGCTAGTTACCGTTCTCGCTAAAGGTGATGTGGAATTTGAGCCAAACGAACAGTTCAGACTATTGCTTACTGGTGCGACAAATACCCAGAATGTAACGGCAAGCGCGATCGCTATTCTCGAAAATGATGACAATCCGCCGCCCACAATTTCAGTTGCCAACGTCACGAAACAAGAAGGTCAAACTGGCGATACGCCCTATGTGTTCGATGTCATATTGTCCAACACCAGTGGTAAAGCAATTACCGTTGATTACACAACAGGCGACGATACGGCTCAGAGTTCCAGCGACTACACTGCCGCAACTGGACAGCTTACCTTTGCACCAGGCGTTACCAGTCAGCTAGTTACCGTTTTTGCTAAAGGAGACACCACCCTCGAAGGCACCGAACAATTTAAACTGCTGCTCAGTAATACGACAAATACCCAGAATGTAACGGCAAGTGCGATCGCTATTCTCGAAAACGACGACGAAGGCGCATTCATCAGCGTGGGCAACGTCACACAAGTAGAAGGACTGAGCGGCCCCAGCGCCTTTGTTTTCAACGTGGCATTATCGCAGGCGAGTGGATTGCCCGTCAGCGTCGATTACACCACCGCAGATGACAGCGCTACAGTCCTTGACAATGACTACACCACAACCTCTGGTACATTGACCTTTTCTACAGGACAAACCATACTTCCGGTTACAGTATTGGTCACAGGAGACAACAGGCTTGAAGACAACGATCGCTTCTTGCTCAAACTCAGTAACCCGATCAACGGCGCGATCACGACAGGTAACGAGCAAGCGATTGCAACGATTACTAATGATGACGCTGTGCCAACGGTGGCGATCGCGGCAAATCCAATCACTCAAGCAGAAGGAAACACCACAACGCCTTACACCTTTAATGTCACACTCTCTAATCCAAGTTATCAGCCGATTACCGTCAATTATGTTACGGCAGATGGAACTGCAACCACTTTAGACAATGACTACATAAACACAACGGGACAAGTGACCTTTAGTGCAGGTGAAACGCTAAAAGTCATTACCGTTAACATAGCAGGTGACAACAAACGAGAATCTGACGAAACATTCCAAGTAAACTTAACGGACATCAACGATCAATCTATCGGTAGCACGATCGCAACCATCCGCAATGACGACCTGATTCCTACGATTAATATTGAGAATGCAGCGATCGTAGAAGGTAATAGTGAAACTACACCGATCGTACTGAATGTCACCCTCTCCAATCCCAGCGATCAGCCCGTTACTATCAACTACACCACTGAAGATGACAGTGCAACCACTGGAGACAACGACTACGAAGCAGTTTTGGCAACAAGTCCTGGAACGGTAACCTTTGCAGCAGGTGAAACGATTAAGCCAATCACCCTCAACGTCAAAGGAGACGCAAAACTCGAACCCATCGAACAGTTTTCTGTCAAACTCAGCACACCCATAGGCGGCACGATCGCCAACGGCACCGCAATTGCAACCATCAACAACGATGACAATCCACCGACTCTCAGCATCAACAACGTTGAGAAAAGAGAAGGCGATAGTGAACTGACTGATTTTGTCTTCACGGTTAGCCTCTCCAGTGAAAGCACTCAAGAGATCAAAGTTGACTATGCTACGACGAATGGCTCGGCAACAACAGATGATCTGGACTACACAGCGGTTTCGACCACTACGCTGACCTTTACGCCCGGTCAAACCAGCCAACAAATTACTGTACAAGCAACGGGGGACACCAAGCGAGAAGTCGATGAAACATTCAACGTCATTCTGAGCAATGCGGTTAACTCGTCGATCGTCAAAGCGACAGGCATCGCCACAATTCAAAATGACGACCAGCGACCGACGATCGGGATTGGCAAAGTAGACGACTCAGAGAGCGGTGTTGGTCAAACCAAAAACTTCACCTTTGCGGTCACGTTGTCCAATCCGACGGTCGATCCGGTCACGGTCAACTACACCACAATAGACGGCACCGCAACAGTGACCGATGGAGACTATACTCTCAATGCGGGTAGCCTGACTTTTAATGCCAATGAGACGATTAAGTTCATCACGGTGCAGGTCAAGGGTGACAACAAATTTGAAGCGGATGAGCAGTTTACGATCGACTTCTCAGATGCGGTGAATGCTGACATTTCGATGGGGGCAGGTCAGGGCGTTGGCACGATCAAAAACAATGACGACACGCCCAAAGTTTCGATCAACAGTGTCAATTTGAATGAAGGCAGAACGGGGACGACACCCTTCATTTTTGACATCACGCTTTCTAACCCCAGCAGCCAGCCGATTAGCCTAGACTTTACAACCCAAAATGAAGCCGCTCAAGCGGGAACCGACTATCTGGCGCAAACAGGCAAAGTAACTTTTGATCCCACCCAAACCAGCAAGCAAATTACCGTCCTGGTCAATGGAGACGCGATCGTTGAGCTAGACGAAGACTTTAGCATAGTGTTATCGAATCCGACCAATGCGGAGATTGCTTCAGCGATCGGGCGAGGGGCCATTCTCAACGACGATCAGCCCATCCGGCCCACCATCAGCATTGACAATCCCAGCCTGGGTGAAGGTACCAATGGCACGACTCCTCTGATTTTCAAAGTGATTTTGTCAGAAGCGACTTCCATTCCTGTCAGTGTGCAATATGGCACCACCGCCAACACCGCCACCGCAGACGACTACACCGCACAAACAGGAACGCTCAACTTTGCCGCTGGAGAAACCCTCAAAGAAATCACGATCGCCGTCACCGGAGACAGCGTTTTTGAACCCACCGAAGACTTTGCCATCACTCTCAGCAACCCAGTCAGCGCCGACATTTCAACGATCGCTGGACGCGGCATCGGCACGATCGTCAACGATGATGCAAAACCAAAGATCACGATCGACAGCATCACCCAACCCGAAGGCGCAACAGGCAGCACGACGGAATACTCATTCAAAGTCAGTCTCTCAAATCCCAGCAGTGCCCCCATCTCAGTCCGCTATCAAACGGTAGATGGAACGGCGACGATCGCGGATCAAGACTACCAGACAGCCTCTGACACGCTCACGTTTAATCCGGGTGAATTGACCAAGATGATTACCGTCCGGGTCAATGGCGACACCAAATTTGAGCCAGAAGAAAACTTCTTTGTGCGTCTGACCAATCTCACGCCTGCGAATGCAGACATTTCCACCGATCCGGGTCAGGGCATTGGCACGATTCAAGCAGACGATTTTCGACCGAAAATCAGCATTGCCAATCCAACTCCACAAAACGAAGGCAACACCAGCTATAACTTTGTGGTCAGTTTGTCCAACCCTAGCAGCGAAGTGGTTTCAGTTAACTTCGCGACCGCCGACAGCACCGCCAAAATTCAAAACAGTGACTACACGTTTAACGCAGGAACGCTGACTTTCTTGCCTAACGAAACGAGTAAAACGATCGTCGTCAATGCGATCGCCGATTCTCAATTTGAGCTAGACGAAACCTTTGCGATCAATCTCGTCAGCCCCATCAATGCCACGCTTTCTAGCAGCACCGCAACGGCAACGATTCTCAACGACGACCCCCTCCCCACTGTTAGCATCACCAGCCCCACTCCCCAAAGAGAAGGCAACACGGGCATCACCCCCTATACCTTCGTCGTCAGCCTGTCTCAGCCCAGCCCTCAGCCAATCACCGTTCGCTACAGTACCGCCAATGGCACAGCTACCCTCGCCAACAACGACTACTTGGCAGCGACCGATCTGATTACCTTCAATCCGGGAGACACCAGCAAAACGATTACCGTCAATGCTTTGGGCGATACCCGCTTTGAACCTAACGAAAGCTTTACGGTCAATCTGACTAGCCCGACCAACGCCACGATCGCCACCTCCACAAGCACCGCGACGCTCACCAACGACGATATCGATCCGAGCGTAAACGCTGACTTGGGCGCGCTTTGGCTCAATGCTGACTCCACCGAAGCTCAAATCTGGCAATTTAACACCAGCACCTACAACAAAACGATCGACCTGGCGAGTGGCGTTCCGGGTAGCTGGAAGATTTCCGCAAAAGCTGACTTTGATGGAGACGGAGATTTAGATCTGTTCTGGTCTAACAGGCAGACTGGCGACACGTCGTTCTGGGAACTGAATGGTAGCCAATACGTGACCTATCACTATTCACCTCCCACCGGAGATTTAGCCTGGGTCGTGGGCGGCGTGGGCGACTTTAACGGCGATCGCAAGCCCGAAATCTTCTGGTACAACCAGCGCACCACCGAGTCAGCAGTCTGGACGTTGAATCAGTTTAACTTCGTTTCTTCGACACGACTGCCCAGTACAGGTAATCTGTTTTGGAAGGTTCAAGGACTGGGAGACTTTAATGGAGATGGGCGATCGGATGTTCTCTGGCGCAACTCCAGCAGCGGAGAAAACGTGATCTGGTTGATGAATGGGACTCCGGCCATCAGTACCGTCAAATTGCTCACCGTTACAGATGCCAACTGGCAAATTGCGGCGATTGGCGATTTCAACAACGACAGCAGTTTAGACATTCTCTGGCGCAACTACAACACCGGAGACAACACAATCTGGCAACTCGATCGCACTCGCTACGTGCAAAACGTCGGGCTGCGAAAAGTAAACGAGCTGATCTGGCGCATCGAAAAGGTAGGCGACTTTAATCGCGACGGCAATCTAGACATTCTCTGGCGCAACTCGGAGTCAGGCAGCACTGGCATCTGGTACATGAACAATATGACCTTTGGGGCTGCGGTCTTCTTGCCCACGCGAGACGCAAGTTGGGGAGTCGCTGAAACGGGAGACTTCGATCGCGACGGCAATCTGGATATTCTCTGGCGCAATCCTGTGAGCGGCAAAGCAGACATCTGGAAACTAAATAGTTCGCCCTATGCGGGGACTGTCGTCTTGCCCGAAATGGATGAGTTGGGCTGGCGTTTTCAGGGCACGGGCGACTTTAACCGCGATGGACTGCTGGATATCGTGTGGCGTAACTACATCACCGGGGACAACAAAGTTTGGCTGATGAACGGAGCGCAATATCTTAGCTCGATCGACCTGGTGGCTGCCAAAGATTTGAACTACCAGATCAAAGGGGTGGGCGACTTTGATGGCGATGACAACCCAGATCTGCTGTGGTACAACGCTTTCACGGGCGACACAGGCTTCTGGAAGCTGAATGGCACGACCCTTGTCAATGCTGTCCCGCTTCGGAGGAGTACCGATACGTCTTGGGATATCTCAGCAATTCGCGACTTTGACGGTGATGGAGATCTGGACATTCTGTGGCGTAGCCGTTCTACAGGTCAAATCGGCTTCTGGACTCTAAACAACATGGCCTTCTTTGCGCCTGCTATCCCCACCAACATCGCTGATCCAAGTTGGAAACTCGAAGGGATCGGTGACTTTAACCGCGATCGCAGCCCCGACCTACTCTGGCGCAATTATCGCACAGGCGAAAATGCAGTCTGGCTCATGAACGGCACCTCCTTTGGGACTGGGGTGTTTTTGAGAACAGTCAAAGAGTTGGGTTGGGAGATTGCCGGAGTGCAGGACTTTGGGGGGGATGCCAATGTCGATATCTTCTGGCGCAATGCTCAGACAGGGGAGACTAGCCTCTGGTACATGGATGGCACCACCTTTAATTTGGGGTACTATCTGCCTCGCTGGACGGACACTCGCTGGGACGTTCAAAGTCTGGAAGAGTTTAAGAGTGCGGTGTAAGGAACGATCGTCTAGGATCAATTCAGGACTCTGGACGGAATGATGTATTCCAGGTTCAGAGTCCACCGCTTAACCTTTTAGTGACTCGTCAGCTTGTCGATCGTGAATCTCCCCCATCAATCCCGTCCTGTCAATCTGTCTGCTCAACAGCACCCCCTTCCACACGGATACATTTTTACCAGTCCCGGTGGCCATTTTAGCTATCGAGTCGTGGGGGCTTGCTGTCGGTTGTTCGATCGCGAAACGTTGCCTTATCCCTGTTGTCGCATTGAGTGGCATGGCAAAGAACCCAGTTGGCGACGGATTGGCCGCCGCTTTACGGTAGATTTGGCGACGAGAAATAGTCCGTCCTACAGTGTAGAAATTGTGGGTCAGTCTTCTGATTCCCTGGTGATGACGCTCTATCCGGTAAAATTGCCTCAGCCGCTCAAAGAATGGTGGGTTTCGAGTAAGCCTTCGACGGTTGAAATGACAGATTTGACCAGTCCAGAGTCTGCCGACGCGATCAAGATTGACGGATAGACTGCCCGTCCCCAGATGGGATGCACGATTCCAGAGCAGTCCCCTAGCTGAATAGCTGGATACCCTAGCGTCGATCGCACCACCGCTACATCGTCTAATCTGAGCGATCCCGCCTGAGACAAGACAGGAAGGCCCGTCCGGGGATCAAACAAATCGGCTTGATGTCCCAGGTTTCGTAGTTTTTCAACGATCGTCAGCCCAAATTCCAGAAATTTTTGTCGAAGCTGCTGCTTTTGATCTTCTGTCTCCGGCGTTTGCTGCACCAGTTCCATACGAGCAGGCTGCAAGACGACCAAAATCGATCGCACGGGCAGAGACCAGTCGGGCAGGAGGTTTTCTCGATGGCTACAAATATAGTCGCTGGGGGTGTGAATGGAATATTCAATCATGCAATCTGAGGGGTGTTGACTGAATCCTGAAGGGTGAACAGCGGCTCCAACTCAAAACTTCAACCTTCTCAAAACTTCAACCTTTAGCTAAACTGCTGGGCATAAAATCCAGCATAGCGCCCTCCTTCGGCAATCAGTTCGGCGTGTGTTCCCGATTCGACAACGCGCCCTTTTTCGACAACCAGAATGCGATCGACTCGTCTCACGGTCGCCAATCGATGGGCAATGATAAAGACCGTTCGACCCTGCATGATCCGCTCCAGCGCTTCTTGAACCAGCGATTCAGATTCAGAATCCAGAGCAGAAGTCGCTTCGTCGAGAATCAAAATTCGGGGATTGAGCAAAACCGCGCGGGCGATCGCCAATCGTTGTCGCTGACCGCCAGACAAGTTTACACCCCGCTCACCCACCCAGGTTTCATAGCCTTGCGGAAACTGACTAATAAACTGATGAGCATTGGCAATCTTGGCCGCTTCTTGCACCGCTTTGAGATCAAATTCAAGCTGACCAAAGGCAATATTTTGGGCGATCGTTCCCGAAAACAACGTCGTTTCTTGAGGCACAATCCCAATCTGTCGGCGCAAACTCCGCAGGGACACATCTCTCACGTTGATGCCATCCACCAAAATGTCTCCAGACTGCGGCTCATAAAATCGCGGAATCAGATTTACCAGCGTCGTCTTGCCCGCTCCAGAAGCTCCCACCAGGGCGATCATTTCTCCGGGCAGTACCAGCAAATTGAGATCTTGCAAAACGGGGCGCTCGATCTGATAAGCAAAGCTGACGTGACAAAACTCAACTTTCCCGTTGACGGGCGGCAGGGCAGGCGCATTGGGCTTTTCAACCACCGTCGGCTGCAACCATAAAAGCTCAAAGATACGATCGACCGAGGCTTCTCCTTGTTTAAACTCGTTGTAGTTAATCGTCACCGACGAAATGGGATCAAACAAAAGTGCGACAGAAACGATGTAGTTGACAAAATCACTGCCCGTCAAGTTGCCCTTTGAGATTTGCCAACCGCCCAGCAGCAGCAGCGTCAGCATTCCCAATGCCTCCAAAAAGCCCTGAATCGGGTACTGAATCGCGCGGAGTCGATCGGTGCGAAACTTAGCCTGACGGTTGCGTTCTGCCTCTTGCCCAAACCGCTCGATCGCATACCCCTCTGCCGCAAATGCCTGCACCAACCGCACCCCGTTAAACATTTCGATCAGGAGCGCTGACAGATCAGAAACCCGACTTTGACTTTTATAAGAGAGTTTCCTCAACCGTTCGCCAAACCAGCCGATCAAAAATGCCAGCAAAGGAGCCGTAATCAGCGTTGCCAGGGTGAGTTGCCAGTTGAGTCGCACCATCCACCCCAACATCACAACCAGCCGCAACACACTGGGAATAAACTGAGCAAACATGCGATTGACGACTTCGCCGATGCGATCGATTTCCTCGGTCAGTCGATACGCCAGATCTCCGGTTTGGACGGTTTCAAAATAGCTGAGGCTGAGATGTTGGACGTGGGCATAGGTTCGCTGTCTGAGTTTGAAGGCGATCGACAGAGCAGCCTTGGCCATCAGCAAATCTTGCCCATAGAGCAGCAGTTTTTGTAGCCCCCAAATAAATGCCGCAAAAATCACCAGATCGAGAATGGCTCCCACTTTGCCCGCCCCAATCAGCCCAGACATCCGTCCGGCTAACAACGCCAAAACTGGCCAAATAGCCGTAATTCCCGCCGTGCAAATCATGGCCTGCACAATGGTTTTCCACTGAGGGCGGATGTAGGGGATAAGCTGCCAATAGCTAGAGCGATGTTTCAATGTCGGCTAGACTTACGTTCTTGGTAGATGTGAAAGACAGAAGGCAAAAGCAAAACGACGACCATGATCAGGATAATGGGCAACTAACCTTTATCGGCATCGGGGATCATGGCTCTTAAAGAATAGCCCAACAGCGTTACGCCAAAAGTCTGCAATAGTCCGCCGATCGCTTTGTAATAGAAGATAGTTCATTGCCCTAATGCGAGTGACGATCGGAGCAAAGGTTCGCACAATGGGCACAAATTGGGCTAGAGCGATCGCCCTTTTGCCGCACTTTTGGTAGAACCTTTGGGCTAAAACGAGATGCTTTTTGTAAAAGAGCCAGGAATCTTCTCGGTCGAATAAGTTTCGTCCAAATCGGCTTCCAGTGGCGCACTCCACACTATCGCCTAAAACGGCTGCGACAAAACACCCCAAAGTGAGGATTTCAAGATTGAGAATGGTTTGAGACGCTGAAAACTCTGCTGCAAACCGCAAACCGTCTTCTGGTAGAAAAAAGTCGATCACCAGCCCCAATTCTGTGAACACGATCGCCCAGATTACTAGACATCCGTCGATCAGATCGATCTGGCGAATCCACTGTCCTAGACGCGCTACATCAAAAGTCATGTAGGTTCCTTATTTGAGACCAGATTGTCGTCGTCGCACCACCCAGGCAATAAATCCTAGAATCAGACCAACTAAAACGATTTTGGAAACGGGCGCTAAGTATTCATCAACGCGATCGTAGTGTTCCCCTAGCAAAAATCCGGCATAGGTGAGCAGAATCGTCCAAAGCGTAGTGCCGATCGTCGAATACACCAGGTAAGGAGCCAACCGCATTCGGCTAATCCCTGCCGGGAGTGAAATAATTGTCCGAATGCCAGGAACTAGCCGCCCTAAGAGAACTGCCTTCGTCCCATGCCGATAAAACCAACGGTTGGCTTTGTCAATGTCGGCCCCCGATAGCCCCAACCATTTGCCGTAGCGATCGGCAAGCGCTCTCAGGCGTTCCTCCCCCACCAAAATCCCAGCATAGTACCAGATCAACGTCCCAAAAACGGTGCCAATCACCCCTGCCAAAACCGCGTACTGAAAGTTCATTTTGCCTTGAGAGACGGTAAAGCCCGCCAACGGCATGATCAATTCGGACGGGATCGGTGGAAAAAGGTTCTCCAAAAACATGAGTAGCCCAATTCCCCAATATCCCATTGCGTTCATGGTGTTGGCGATCCATTCAGCCATTGCGTCACTTCCTCATTTATATTCAGGGCAATATCTACCTTTACAAACAGCGATCGCCGGGTTCCCGGTTTAGTTTAAGGGTAATTTCATGAAGTTTGGTAAAGCTTTTAGATTACTTTTATTCATCAGAGAACATAACCTTGCAGATTGTTCCCTGCCCTGTCTAAAGAAGCTCCCCGCAGCCCTTCTTGAAAAGCTACAGGGGCACGAATTTAAGAACGGGCTCTACTGGATTCGAACCAGTGACCGACCGCTTAGAAGGCGGTTGCTCTATCCTCTGAGCTAAGAACCCCTGTGAAAACTGTACCAGCTTGACAGCCACTGTCCTGAATTTTAGCAAGATTACCAAAACTTCTCGACACAAAATATCAAATCGTCAAGACCTTCAAATTAGCCTGAGCAAACTAAAATCCGGTTGTTTAACAAAAAACTTAATATCTGGCAAGCAGATTCAGGACAGATTTTACTCTGGGGTGTGTACACTGAAAGCCAGAAAAAGGGAATTCAAAGTAGTGTATTGATCAAGGGCGATCGCAGGTTTGCTATTTAGGTTAGCCGTTTCTTTGAGATCCCTTCCTCTGGTAGCCTTATTCTTTGCCCAGGAAGCTTGTTGTCAATCCTGAGACACTTCTGCGTGCCTTCCATTGCCCCCCCTGATAGGAGTTAACTGGCTGTTTTATGTTCATTCTGAAACGGCAGGATGTTGAGATTTCCAGCGTCCCACACCCCAAACGAGATCAAAAGATTCCGATCCTGACCTATCAGGGACTGACGTTTCGCTTGATCAGTGTCTTTCATGCCAACCAAGAAGAAGAGGCGCGGGCATTTTGGCGCGATTTGACCGACAACCAGGGCAAGGCTTGCGTGCTTTTGGAGGAGCCTGAGCGATACAGCGTCTGGGGTAAAGTTCGGCTCGATCAGTTGTCCAATGAGGCTCAGGAAGGCGGCATCGACGCAACGCCCCCGATGTTGATTCAAGCCTGTCTACTCATGCTGCAAGCGATGTACATTGACATTGAAGACTTGATGGGCAATAAGCAAGCGGTCACCTTTCAAAAAGATATTACTGAGGTGTTTCGGCAGGGGCACTTTCCGCAAACCGAGTCACCTGACGCAATCAAGCAGCTTTTGACGGTTGATCCTTTGAGCAGTCTACAGACCCCACCCTGGCAAGAAGCCCATTTGAATACGCTGCTACGAGAGCTACACCGGATTGGGAGGTCTTATTTTGGCAAGTCTCCGTTTGCAGAACGCACCCTAGAAGCATTGCAGGATCTGCCCGCCGCCGAACGCACCCGGTTTAGCACCTGGTTAAATCGATCGCCCATTGGCACCCTCTGGCGTTAACTTCAATAATCTTTGGTTACATTAATCCGACTTTCCAGTAAGATGCAGGGTTGCTTCCTGCGGTTCTAGTCAGCCCTACCCCCAACGTGAAATGAGTACTTCGATAGACAAATCTCGCTCCAAATCTTTGTCCGTGCAGACGATCGTCTTTGCTGAAATTGTCTGGGCAGTGATGGCGCTGTTGTTTTTTCTGCTGTTTAGCGTGACGGAGCCTGGACAGGAGCGACCTGATTGGTACTCATATGGCACGTCTATCTTTGAGATTGTGGCTTACGCAACCGCCGCGTTGTTGTGCTTTAGAAACTGGCGCAGTCCGCAGATTGTCAGTGGGCGTAAAGTCTGGCTAGGGGTAGGCTTAGGAATGTTGTGCTATGCGATCGGCGGTCTACTCTTCACCTACTGGGAGACGTTTTTGGGACGAGATGCGGCGGTGTCTCCAGGAGACTTCTTCTACGTTCCAACTTACTTATTTTTGGGGTGGGGAATGGTCATGGCGTTTGCCGATCGTCGTCTTAATCTCGAAATGTGGCAGTGGGGCATCGTCACCGGAATTGCAGCCATTAGTATTGCTTTTGCGACCTGGCTGACAATTGCTCCCGGAACGCAGACGGCAGATTTGTTGGGCATTGCGCCTGTTTCTGCACAAACTGCCCCAGCTCAAACTGCCCCACCCAAAGCGTCTCCTAAGCCTGCCAAACCCACTCCTCAATCTGCGGTCAAGATCACGCCCACAGCAAAACCCGCGCCTTCGACGGTACCTGTGGTTGAGCAAGCTCCGGTAGCGGCTCCGGTTGAGCAGAAGGCCCCGGCTCCAGAGTGGGTAACGGCGATCGAGGATGCGTTGGCTCCACTCAAGTCTGCCTTAGATTATTTCTATGTGATGGCGGATGTATTCATCTTAATTGTGGCGACGACGCTGCTGCTGGCCTTTTGGGGCGGACGCTTTTCTCAATCCTGGCGCATGATCGCCGCGGCTGCCTTTTCGCTCTACATCGCAGATATGTGGTTCAAATACGCGACTACCAGGCTGCCTGACTATCAGAGCGGTGGCTTGCTCGAAATCTTTTGGGTGTTGAGCGGTGTGCTATTTGGGGTGGGGGCCGCTCTAGAATTTGACCTGAGTCGCTCTCGTCGGGCAGGGGGCAGAAGGAGGGCGTAGAGCAAGGGAGAAGGCTGGTGTGAACGATCGCTCCGGTTGCTTTCCTAAATTTTCGGAAGGCTGGCGAATGGAATTCACACCTATTAGAGCGAAGTTCGCCTTTGCTGACTAGACCTACAGCACCTTACAAATAGATGAAGTACAAAAACAAGTGATTGAAACTTTCGGGGAACAGGATCTCTTGCCAATTTAACTGTGCTTCACTAACTAGAAATCTGCTGTATCTAGGTGCTTAGCAAAAAGCTCTGTCATTCTCGGATTAGCGCACTTAAAGTAGGCGATCGCACTCATCGCACTTAACGACTCGTTGTACAACTGGCACCCTGGCTATTCTCTACAAAAGGTCATGCCAATCATTTAGGATTGCTATAGAAACCTGGAGGGTTGAGAGATGCCAGTGATTGCGGTAATTGACTATGACATGGGCAACCTACACTCTGCCTGCAAAGGGCTAGAGAATGCTGGAGCAACGCCCAATATCACCGACTCAGCACGAGAAATTGAGCAGGCAGATGCGATCGTCCTTCCTGGGGTCGGCTCATTTGATCCAGCGGTGCAGCATTTGCGATCAAGACATCTCGAAGCTCCTATCAAAGCCGCGATCGCCCGTGGCATCCCCTTCTTGGGAATCTGTCTGGGTTTGCAAATTCTCTTTGACGGCAGTGAAGAGGGTCGTGAACCAGGATTGGGCATTGTGCCGGGGATGGTCAGACGATTTCACCCTGAGCCGGGTATTACCATTCCTCATATGGGTTGGAATCAGCTAGAGATGACTCAACCCGATTGCCCCTTGTGGAAACAGCTTCCGGCTGATCCTTGGGTTTATTTTGTGCATTCCTACTATGTCGATCCCGTTGAGAAAAGGGTGCGATCGGCCACGATTACTCATGGAACTCAAACCGTGACGGCTGCCATTTCGCAAAACAACCTAATGGCGGTGCAGTTTCATCCCGAAAAGTCTTCGACATCAGGGCTGCAAATTCTCTCCAATTTTGTGGCGCAGGTCAATTCTTCTACTCTGATCGGCATCGGATAAGCTTCTCTCAGCCCTATGAGCCTACGAATTTACGGCAATCGATTGATTAAAACTTTGCCCGGACAAGAAACTCGCCCGACGCTGGCACGAGTCAGAGAAGCTTTGTTTAACATTTGGCAAGGCACGATCGCCGATTGTTGCTGGCTTGATCTTTGTACGGGCAGTGGCTCAATGGGAGCAGAAGCGCTCTGCCGGGGAGCAAAACTGGTGATTGGGATTGAGCAATCGAGCCGAGCTTGTACGGTGATTGAGCAAAACTGGCAGCAGGTGGTCAAACCCGATCAGACCTTTCAAGTCATCCGAGGCGACGTGGTGAAACGATTGTCGAGCCTAACGGGTCAACCGTTCGATCGCATCTATTTTGATCCGCCTTACACCAGCGACTTGTATGAACCTGTATTGGAAGCGATCGCACACCATCAGCTTCTATCACCCGCTGGAGAATTAGCCGTAGAACACAGTCCAAGCCTGACTTTGGAAGTTTCCAACCTGGAGATTTGCCGTCAAAAACGCTACGGAAACACAGCACTCACCTTTTATCGATCGAGTTTCCATTAAATTCCGCAACCCCTTCTATGAAGCGCCCCCTCATCCTTCTTACTTCATCCCTCATCCTTCATCCCTCATCCCTTTTAGCCCTACCGCCTCCCAGCGACCCCCCAGAGGAAGTATTACGAACGGAAATTATCATTGAGGCGCGATCGCCCCTAGACGGCCGACCCCTCACCCCAACTGAATACGCAGAATTGCAGTCCCAACTTCAGCAAGGACAGCCCATAAAACCCCAAGTGGCTCAGTCAGTTCAGAGAACGATTCGGTTATTAAGGCTAAGAAGATTCATCAAAACTGTTTTTCCGTTCATTCCGCTCAAGTGAGGCTTACCGAAACAGAAACAACTGCAACAGACCGCCCACCACGCTGATCAAGGCTTGTCCAAACCCTCCTCCCGAAGGCTCCCGCTTTTCTTTGGGCGGATTTTTTAGCGTCTCAGCCATTTTCTTAGCAGATTCGGCCTCTGTTTTGCTGCCCTGGCTTGCAAAAAGGGTAGAAGCCTGTTCTGAGTCTTGAATCGCACCCGCCTGATCCCCTAATTCCATTCGGGCGACCCCTCGACCAAAATAAGCCATCGCATGATCTGGCTTGCGAAGAATTGTCTGGTTATAGTTTTCGATCGCCCGCCCAAAATTGCGCTGTTTTGCGGCTTCTAACGCCCAGCGATAAAAATCATCCGCATTTCCCAACGTCGGTGCTAACCCGATCGCGCCTTGTAGAGCAGCACCCTCTATCTGAGCGCCCGTCATATCAGCCCCAGACAAAAAAGCGCCTCGAAGATCTGCCCCTGTTAAATTCGCCCCATTCAAATTTGCGCCTGTCAAATTCACCCCACTCAAGCTGGCCCCGCTCAAGTTTGCCCCGCTTAAATTGACCCCTACAAGATTAGACTGACTGAGATTTGCCCCGCTCAAATTTGCTTGACTGAGATTTGCGCCCATCAACTGAGCAAACGTCAGCCCCGCTCCACTCAAATTACAACGCTGGCATTGCTTAGTCGAAAGCAACTGACGAGTGTGTTCGAGGTTTTCAGCTTTTGCAGGCAGCGTCAAGCCGATCGTGACCAGCAGTGCAGAAGTCGCAATTTTGAGTTTCATAAGTTTGGGGTCGGGGTTGTTTTGTGACAATCGCAATCAATTTTGACGCTTCACCAGAATCCTTTTAAGCGCTTTCGCCGCCGTCATCTCAGAACACCCCATAGTACTTTGATTTGTATTTTGTGGCACGATCGAATCAGTCAAGTTTTCTAATTTCAGCGTTCATGTCCAAAAAGCAAAAATTCCCCTATCTCGTCGGCTCCAAATGGACGGCTCAACAGACAACCTGGGGGTGGCGACATTTTCAAGTAACGAATCGCAAAAACGAGGGTGAGTGGGTGTTTGCCGAGATGGTGGCCGCCTGCGACCCCAATGTCCGATTTTGGCTAAATGCCAAGTCTTTGAGAAATCGATCGCAATGGCAAGCAGGTTGGCAATCACTGCAAGAAATGGAAGTTCAGGTAGACGAAGTTTTGTAGAAAAAAATGAGGAGGGATGAAGAAATCGCTTCAATATGATCCGTAGAAATGATCCGTAAAAATCAACACCCCTCGGTTATGTCTGATGACTAATAGAACTTTAAGCAGACCGTTTCCTCTCGCTCAAACTTACTCTGCCACCTCAAACCCCGCCGCTGTAACTAGCTGCTTAAAGGTTTCCTCGGAGGCCTTGGCTTCGATAGTAACTGTTTTATTTTCTACATCAATGTCTACTTTTGCGCCAGGTTCAGAAGCCAGAATTGTTTCTTTGATTTCTTTTGCCGCATCAGGATTGTTGAGAGAGGGGATGTGTAGCTTTAATGCCATCGTAATTACTTAAAACAACCCCCTTATTTTGAATTTAGCATTCCAGTTCGATGCCCTTCTAGAGGAAGATTTTATAAGTAGGTTCACGTTTTTGGTTAGCGATCGCCCTCTTATCCTTCACCCTATGCCTTCCGAACAAATCGAAATTCTCTCCCCTGACGAATTACGCCGTACCCTCACGCGCCTCGCTTCTCAAATCATCGAAAAATCGGGCGACCTCTCAAAGCTAGTCCTGTTGGGCATCTATACGAGAGGTGTGCCTTTAGCAGAAACCCTAGCAGACCAAATCGCAGCCCTCGAAAAAGTACGGGTGCCCCTGGGCGCGATCGACATCACCTTCTACCGAGATGATTTGGATACGATTAGCGTCCGTACGCCTGCCAAGACCGATATTCCTTTTGATCTGGCTGGCAAAACGGTTGTCCTGGTGGATGATGTAATTTACAAAGGACGGACAATTCGCGCTGCACTAGATGCTGTCAATGATTATGGACGACCAGAAGTCATTCGGTTGGCGGTATTGGTCGATCGAGGTCACCGCGAACTCCCGATTCATCCAGACTTCACAGGCAAAAAGCTGCCCACGGCCAAAGAGGAAATGGTCAAGGTTTATCTACAAGATTTTGACGGACGCGATGGGGTGGAGTTAATTAAAGGCTAATGCTAGAGGTGAGAGATAGCAGCAATATCAAGCTCAAGTTTTGCTTTCCTGAGAGATGATGCTATGTCCACGTTGTTTCCGCGAAGCTTCGACGAGTCTAAATGGCTGGTGTCTCATGTCAATCACATAGACTAATTATTGCATCAATACCCTTTGGACTTGAAGATAAGGATGCTGCCGCGCTTCAGTGCCCCAATATCGCTATTTTTTATACAACCAGTAATGCTGATTCCTGCAAGCGGCAATGCTTCACTCCCCTACCTCAGCGTCACCGATTTTTGAACATCTTCAGCAAACTATGAATTGATTGTTTTGCAATAGTTTTGTGGTTTGCACGATTTATGAAGTGCTTAACCCTACTTATTCTTAATGAGGAAGACAAGCAGGCTGAGAAATACGCTAGTCTGTTTTCAGCCGATTCGAGAAATTTTTGCATGACTTCGACGCTTTACCAGCAAATTCAAGAGTTTTACGACGCTTCTTCAAGTCTATGGGAGCAGATTTGGGGAGAACACATGCACCACGGTTATTATGGAGCCGATGGCAGTGAGAAAAAAGACAGACGACAAGCCCAAATTGACCTGATCGAAGAACTGTTGAAGTGGGCTAATGTCACTCAGGCAGGAGATATTCTCGACGTGGGCTGCGGAATTGGAGGAAGTTCGCTTTATCTCGCTGAAAAGTTTGGCGCAAACGCGACTGGAATCACGTTGAGTCCCGTTCAGGCAAACCGAGCGACAGAAAGGGCCCAGGTTGCCCAACTCAACGCCCAGTTTCAAGTCGCGAACGCCTTAGATATGCCGTTTGCAGATAACTCCTTTGATCTGGTCTGGTCACTCGAAAGTGGCGAACACATGCCCGACAAGGTAAAGTTTTTGCAGGAATGTCATCGCGTTCTCAAGCCCGGTGGCACTTTCATTATGGCAACTTGGTGTCACCGATCGACCGCCCAGCAGCCCCTGACTCTCGACGAACAAAAGCACCTCGAAGACATTTATCGCGTCTATTGTCTGCCCTTTGTTATGTCGCTTCCTCAATATGAGCAAATCGCTCGCGATCTATCGTTTGAGACGCTTCGGACAGCAGACTGGTCAACAGCAGTGGCTCCTTTTTGGGATGTGGTGATTGACTCCGCATTTAATTTGGATGCGCTGGTGGGCTTGCTGCGATCGGGATGGACAACTATTCAAGCGGCACTTTCTTTAGGGTTGATGAGTCGAGGCTACGATCGCGGCTTAATTAAATTTGGTTTGCTCTCTGGCAGCAAGTAAATTCTCAGTTGATGAAATAAGTTCTCTGATTAAACACTTCAGAATCACCAAGCTATTTATAGAATCGGGCATTGCATGAGCCAAACTTCTCCAAAATCTTCTGCGCCTTCGGTCTCCAAAAATCCAGTTAAAAGATATGCTCCTTGGCTCTATGCTTTCTGGAAATTTTCTCGCCCTCACACCATCATTGGAACAAGTTGTAGTGTCCTGGGTATCTATCTAATTGCACTGTCAGGTACTGATCTGAGCAGCCATGAGAAGTTTGTTTCATCTATTCTGATCACCCTGATTGCTTGCTTGTGTGGCAATGTCTATATTGTTGGACTCAATCAATTAGAAGATATTGCGATCGACCGCATCAACAAACCCCATTTACCGCTGGCCTCTGGTGAATTTTCGCGCTGGCAAGGACAAGCGATCGTCGCAATTACTGGAGTTTTAGCGATCGGGCTGGCGGCTTCCCAAAGTTCTTATCTGTTAGCAATGGTGGGGCTGAGTTTGGCGATCGGCACTGCCTACTCTCTTCCGCCCATTCGCCTCAAACGGTTCCCTTTTTGGGCTTCTTTCTGCATCTTTGGCGTAAGGGGAGCGATCGTTAATTTAGGATTATTCCTGCACTACAACAACGGCCTTCCTATTCCTGCAAAAGTGTACGCTTTGACGTTATTTATTTTGGTCTTTACATTTGCGATTGCTATCTTCAAAGACATTCCCGACATGGAGGGCGATCGCCAATACAATATCAGCACGTTTACCTTAACATTGGGACAAAAAGCCGTTTTTAATCTGTCTCGATGGGTGTTGACGGTTTGTTATTTAGGGATGGCGATCGCGTCTCTAAAATTACCTTTCGTGAATGCACCGTTTTCGATTATTAGCCATCTGTTGGCCTTGGGTTCACTTTGGCTTCGTAGCTACAAAATCGATATCCAAGACAAACACGAAATCGCCAAATTCTATCAATTCATCTGGAAGCTATTCTTCTTGGAGTATTTAATTTTTCCAGCAGCCTGTTTGCTCAGTTTATGAGTTTTCTTTAAGCTACATCTCGGTTGAAACATCAGAAACTCTAACTCCATATGGCAACTACAGGTGAATACTATGCAACATTACCCAAACTGGTAGTCGCCGCTCCAACAGCACAAATATTTGTTAGTGCAAAGGCTGAAACAGGCTGTTTACGTTAGCGCATAAAGCAGTTTATTTGTACAGTGCGTAAGTCCTAAGTAGATCAGGCTTGAAAAGCTCAGGTATGTGAAGTTAGATAGAGACATCGACTTCAAGGGGTTAGGAGGCTGAGGACATGGGTGCCCGCTTACGTGTTTTACTGAATGCTGCTGAGAATCGCACCTTGTTTGAACTGCGCCAAGCAACAACGGTTCCTCAACGGGTAAAAGACCGAGCCGAAGTGGTGCGGTTGAGTCATCAAGGGATGTATGCTCTAATCGGCTAAGAAATGGACTTTTTTGAATGACTGAAATCTCCAACTCATCCAGCTTTTAAGCTGTTCGTGTTTGTTGATATGCGCTGTGTCAATCAAGCTTGAAATTGCACGCTTAAAGGCGGAAAAATCAGCATAATACTGAGAGTACAAACATTCTTTCCGCACAAATCGCCATAACCGTTCGATTAAATTTAAATGCGCTGAGTAAGAGGGCAAGTACACCAGGGTCATTCCCAGTTGATTTGCTAATTCAAACACTGCCGCACATTTTTGATAACGAGCGTTATCCCACACCAGCGTAATCGGTATCCCTAAAGCTAAGTCTGATAGGTTCTGCAACAGTTGACAAACACTCTCAGCATTAATGTAAGTTTCGTTAGTCACCGTGATGATCTCCAGGGTGAGGGCATTGAGTGCTCCCAGGACGTTAAACCGTTTGCGTCCAGAGGGTGACTTGATGAACCCTCGATTAAAGCACCAGAGATACCCTAAAAAAGTAGTGTGAACAAAATGGGCAGCCTCGACAAAAAAACAGCTTGTTTTCCAGCTTTAGCTGACTCCAACAACGGTTCTAAAATCTCCTCTCGAAACGTTTCCTGTTCGGCAATCTTGTCCAGATTGCCACTTTTACCCGGAACAAACCCGACTTGATGTCGTTTCATGCCAATCCGTTTGAGAAAGGCATTGACTTGATTGGGACTTCTATGAATCCCAGTAATTTCGGCAATCTTCGCCTGGGCTTCTGCGATCGTTTGGGGAGGATGATCTCTAAAATAGGTTTCTACACGGCCAGCATGAACATTCAGTGCACTCGGTTGTCCCTGATAATCCAACGGCTTGAGCCGCTCAATCCCACCCTCAAGATACTGTCTGAGATAACTCGTCAGGGTCGTTTTGGAAATACTACAGAGTCGTCGGATGTCTTGCTGCGCCAAGCCTTTGCTTTTCAAATACAAGACCTCCATTTTCTGTTGAACTTTGGGGTGAGGGTGATGATACCGTTCGTACTTCAACTCCTCAATCATCTGCTCTGTAAATTCAACCTGAATCATACAAACAGTCCCCCTGCCCCATGAAGTGGATGACTTCATCATATCGCTGATGCAATCGGAGATCTAAAAGTCCATTTCTTAGAAGCGATGAGTATATGTCGAGAAAATCGCCGCTTTTTTCAACTGGAACGAGCGCACAGTGCGAGAGACCTTGGGGCGCTGGCAAAGCAACGGCTTAGGCGGGCTATGGGACGCGCCAAGACCGGGAGCTAAACGGCGCTGGCAAGAACAGAACCTGGAGTCCTTTGAAGGGTGCTTACGGGAAGACCAACACACCTACAACACTCAACAACTTGCCCAAAAGTTAGAAACCGAGCGCAACGTCAAGTTGAGTGCAGACCATCTCAGGCAGGTGTTCCAAAAAAGGGGGTGATTTGGAAGCGGACTCGCCCCAGTCACCACAGCAAGCAAGACCCGGTGGAGAAGGCAAAGAAACTGGCAGACTTGGAGATGCTGCAATGGGCAGCGGCAGCAGGCGAAATCGACTTGTTTTATCTTGATGAATCTGGGTTTTCGCTCTGGATGCCCGCTGAGTACAGCTATTTCTGGCGTTGCATAATGGAGGGATGAATGAGGGTGTTGTACTATGCAGTGTCGATA
>NZ_JBJPHU010000012.1:0-99104 GCF_052939515.1 Phormidesmis sp. 146-33 | reverse complement strand
TCTACTTCTGTGCTTTGACGCAAATCGTTATGATGTTTTAAGCCTGAGTAGTTACCTTACGATAGTCGCGTCGTTTTGCCGTTCTCGCTAGTTTATATCTGTTATGGGATTGAACTAGGAAAATTGGCTATGCAAGCAAACGACAGAATCACCTGCCTTGACTGCAAAGTTAGAGCGAGTAGGCGGTATTTTACGCATTGTGGGTTGGGTGGGGGTTTGGATTGATCTAGCCTTTACCGCCGCGATCGTGCTGTTGTTGATGTTTGCGATCGTCGGTCGAAGCTTTAATCTAGCCACCTTCACGATTCCTGCGATTCCAGGGACGGGCATTGATCCGGCAGTTCAAGGGACAACTCCTGGGATTGGAATTGGGATTTTTTGGGCGGTGGGTGGCTTATTGGTGCTGTTGTTTAGCACTTTTTTGGCGTATCGGCAGACTCGTTTTGCTAGAAGGCTGCGTAATCCAAATCCTGAGACTCATCCCCCTAAAGGTGAAGTTCTGCAACTGCTGCGTCTGGGTGCGCTGGTTGGATTTGTAGGAATGTTTGTCACTATTGTGGGCGGCATTTCAATTTTGAGCGTACTGCTGGCAAAAACAATTGCGCTGCCTCAAGGAGCCGCCATCTATGCCCCAACTCGAATGATTCGATCGATCGACATTTTTGTAGCGTTAGCAAATATTCTCGGCATTGCCGCCCACTTTGCCGGAACGGTCGCTTCTGCAAGTGTGTTTGAGTGGCTACACCGACAGTAGACCGTTGGTGAAATTGAATCCTACACTGTGATATTCAATACGATCACTACCAAGCGATCAATGTCGGCTGGGATGGACATCGGCGAGTCTATGGTTTGCATAAACAGCATTGTCGCGATCGCACCCCTTCAACTCACAAATTGCACTGAGGGACTTCAACGATCTCGAAGAGATATCTGCTAAGGCAGATCGCGAAACAATCTCAGAATTTTCTGCAACAGTCGCAAAATTAGCGGGGCTTTCTACCGGGACAGTGGAACGCCTGACATCGCTTTTAATTAACGTGAATTCGATGGAATTTTTTCGCTTCGTTCTTCAGCGCTTCTGCCCCCAACCCCCCAATTTTGGGGGACTTTCAGACAAGATCTTGGGTTCAAAGTCCCTCACTCGTGGGGGATTTAGGGGGCTGCCTGGATTCACAACCGCGGCGAAAGATTTGATCGAATCCACGTTTAATTAAATAGAGAGACTCGATTCATAATCGCTCAATTTCACTCGTCTGATTGCCCAAAGAGCGCCTCGATATCCCTTCGCCCGTCGATTACTCTGACCACTTCGATCCCGTCTGGCAGAGGATAATAAAACACGCAATAATCATCGACCACAAAGCCTCGAAGATCTGGCGCAAGTTCCTCATAGCGTTTCCCCATCAATGGAAAATCCGCCACTAATTTGCATTTCTATCGAATTCGATCAAACAGCCGAGAAGCTACAGCAGAATCAATTTGCGTCAACCTATCACAGACCGTTTCCAAATCTCGAATCGCATCGGGCGAGAACGTATATTGACTTACGATTGCGAGGAAGAGTGCTGTCGGATTCTGGCTTGAAGTCGATCGAAGACTGCTTCGCCCTCTACCCCCTCTCCATTTCGCAATTGCTCTGTGCCAGATTGAATCTTTTGACGCAACTCTGCTAATCGCTTCTCTCGGTCAGCAAAGATTTCTAACGCAGCATTGATCACATCCTCTGCGCTGGCAAACCAACCTGTCTGAATTTGGGCCTGAACAAATTTCTCGTTGTCAGGATTGAGAATAATACTCATGGCTTGAGTCCTCGCGATAGTCTCATCATAGTTGCTCTATCAATGATTGAAACTCAGACAGACTGAGTGTTCAACGATCTCGAAGAGATATCTGCTAAGGCAGATTGCGAAACAATCTCAGAATTTGCCGGAGGAACGAAAGCTTCGCTACACTTCGTGCTCAGACTTGTCGCAACAGTCGCACAATTAGCGGGGTTTTCTGCTGAGACGATCGATTGCCTCTGGATGACCTCTGAGTAAAATAGAGAATGCGATCGCACAGAGGACAGAATGGCAGCAAAAGATCTGTTTCATCAGGCAGTGAAGGCTGCATTACAAAAAGAACAGTGGGTTGTCACTGATCCATTTAAGCTTGATGTGGGAGGAACTAAATTTGAGATTGACTTGGGGGCAGAAAGGCTGCTGGCGGCGGATCGAGCAGAGGAGAAAATTGCAGTTGAGGTGAAATCATTCTTAGGAGATTCTCCGCTGACTGATTATCATGCGGCATTGGGGCAATTTCTCAACTATCGCCTCGCATTAGACTTGAAAGAACCGGATCGATTCCTGTATCTGGCAGTGCCGATCGCAGTGCATGAGTCGTTTTTTCAGCGAGAGTTTGCTCAAATTTCAGTCGAACGGTATCAAATTAGCCGATTGGTCTATGACCCAGTTCAAGAGGTGATTGTGCAATGGATCAAACTTTAGAAAACTATCGACGGTTGATTCAAGCGTATCTGAGCGAGTATGTTTCAACGCCGATCGCGAATGGTGAAATTGAGTCGTACACGGTATTTGATACTCAACAGGATCACTACCAAGCGATCAATGTCGGCTGGGATGGACATCGGCGAGTCTATGGTTGTGTAATGCATTTGGATATTCGAGAAGGCAAGATCTGGGTGCAGCAGAATACCACTGAGCGGCAAATTGCTCATGATTTAATGGCGATGGGTGTGCCAAAAGAGGATATTGTGCTGGGATTTCAGGCTCCAAATATGCGAGTTTATACAGGTTTTGGAGTTGCATAAACAATATTGTTGCGATCGCACCCCTTCAACTCACAAATTGCACTGAGGGACTTCAACGATCTCGAAGAGATGTCTGCTAAGGCAGATCGCGCAACAATCTCAGAATTTGCCGAACGATCGCTGTGTTGGAGTGGTCTTATATACTAGGCTCACTGGAATTGGATTGAATGGGATGAAAATGCCATCGGGCCTGGTCATTCAAGAGCAGAAATTGACGAATTATCTCTTGATTTATCAGCCGAAAGATGACAAGTCTGAGTTTCTGGCTGGTGCGGGCTATACGCTTCAAACTTGGCAATTGTTGAGGCAGGATATACTGAGAGCGGTTGAGGGATTGGATGTCGCAGAGAAGATCGTAACGGAGTGGGGTACAAGATTTAGGGTCAATTGTCAGTGGAGCGGCTTGAATGGTCGCAGATTGAGAGTGGTGACGATCTGGCAGAGTGACACGGGTTCTGATGTGATTCGGTTTGTGACGCTGTATCCGAATAAGTCTAAGGATGAGCTTGAAGGGCAGGAGGACTAAAAAGTGAGCGATGCGCTATTTCATTGGGTTGTTTTGCTGCGGGATGTGCCGGATGGTGCGGTGAGAGTGGGCGATCGCGGTGTGATTGTGGATGTGTTGCCGTTTTCTGAGGTGCATCAGGAATTGGGCTATACGATCGAGGTGTTTCGGCAGGGTGAGACGGTTGAGGTGATGTCAGTTCCGGTGTCTTGGGTGGAGGTTTTGCCGGAGGTTTGGGGACAGAAGGACATGAGCGCGATCGCTGCGAGTTGATGTTCGACTGTTTCGACTGTTCGGGGATTCGATCGCGCTATCTTGGCTGGAGTGTATTAGTGGAGCGATCGTGCAGTGATGGATCGACGGAGTGTTCTCAGAATTCGGCGGATGAACGATCGAGCTTTCCGCAACAGTCGCACAATCAGCGGGGTTTTCTGCCGAGACGGTTGAGTGCGCTGCATTGCCTGACGAACACTTGTCAACCATCGACGAGCGACAACCGTATCAGGATGGTCAGCCCCTAAAATTTTCTCCCGCATCGCTAACGCACGGACGAGCAAAGGTTCTGCTTGCGTCACTCGACCCTGCTCATAGTAAAACGCTCCCAGATTGTTGAGACTGAGTGCCACGTCGGGATGGTCGCCTTCAAACAGCCGTTGATACATCTCCAGCGATCGCTCATAGAGCGGTTCAGCTTCAGTCAATCGTCCTTGCGCGTTGTAGATATATGCCAGGTTGTTGAGACTGAGTGCCACATCGGGATGGTCGCCTTTAAACAGCCGTTGTTTCATCTCCAGTGATCGCACCAAAAGCGGTTCAGCTTCAGTCAATCGTCCTTGCGCGTTGTAGAGTAATGCCAAGTTGTTGAGACTGAGTGCCACATCGGGATGGTCGCCTTCAAACAGCCGTTGTCTCATCTCCAGCGATCGCCCATAGAGCGGTTCAGCTTCAGTCAATCGTCCCTGCGCGTTGTAGAGATATGCCAGGTTGTTGAGACTGCGTGCCACTTCGGGATGGTCACCTTCAAACAGCCGTTGGGTCATCTCCAGCGATCGCACCAAAAGTGGTTCAGCTTCAGTCAATCGTCCTTGCGCGTTGTAGAGTAATGCCAGGTTGTTGAGACTGAGTGCCACATCGGGATGGTCGCCCGCAAAGCGGGATTCGGTGACGCTCAAGCATTCTGCGAACCATTCTTCCGCTTGGCGATAGAGTCCCTGTCCTTTATAGAATCGCGCGAGTGCAATGAACGGCCACGTTAAATCGTCTCCTTCCAATTCTGCGATGTGGTGTTCTGCGACTTCTTGGATGTGCGATCGTACCCATTCAAACCACTCAATCTCTTTTGTCGTTGGGTTGTCTGGCATTTGACTTGCGATCGCAATCATCCCTGACACAAACGCCGATCGAAAAGGATCTTCTCCTGTCTCTTGAACTGCGATGGCTTCCTCTTCGCGCAAAAACTGCCGAACCAATGGATGCAACCGACACCAACCCGGTCGATCTTGTTCAAACTGCACCAGCGACGCATTCTCCAGCCGCGCCTTCAATTCCCCCAATTCATACGCTTCACCCTCCACCCGTTGCATCACCCATTCCGCCAAGTCCCACTCAATCCAATCCAGCGCGAAATAACTCAACAGTCGAGCTACTTGCCGCGCTTCCGGTTCCAGCGTTTCCCACGTCAAATCCAACGCCGCCTTTACCCCTCGCTCCGCCAGCATCTCATCGTCATCCGCCCTCACCAGCGCCGGATCTTGCATCCCTTTTGCCTGCAAACTTGCGATCGCCTGCTCCAAAGTCCGATAGCGATCGCGCCTCAAATAACACCCCACCAGCTCAATTCCCAACGGCAAATACCCCAACGCCGCACAAAGCCGATCCGCCGCCGCCTGATCCTGCTCGACCCGCCCATGACTCTCCAACGATGCCAGGAGCGATCGCGCCTCTGAGGGTTGCAAGACATCCAGTGGAATCGTCACCCGCTTTGGTAAAAGATCCTGTCGTCTCGTCGTCACCAACACCCGAAATCGATCTTCAGTCGGTAGGAACGATCGCACTTTCGCCCAGTCCGCCACATCATCCAGCACAATCAGCGTCAATCCATCCGGTCGCCACTGTTGCCAACACCACGCGATGAGCTGTTCCGGTTCGAGCAGTTGCGCTTTGACGGCCTCCAATCCTGGTAGGTGTCGATCGAACTCCGCCCTAAACAAAATTTGCGATGCGATATCCCCCGTCTGTCCATTTAGCCAATACACGCCCCCAAAAAATTTCGCCTTATTCCGAGTCGCATACTGCACCGCAAGCTGAGTTTTTCCCAATCCTCCCATTCCCGACACCGCAGAAATTGCGACTTGAGCGGAAGTCTCAAAAATTTCATCCAGCCGCGCCAATTCAGTCGTCCGCCCTACAAAATTTGGAGACGATCGATAAGGAATTTCATAGGACGGCGTTACTTTGTCGGAGCCGGAATCCGACGAATTCAGTCAATCCTCCTTAACCCCAAAGTAAAACTTGGCATTTTCTCCAGCTTGGATCACCTGCGATTTTGGATCATTCACTTGCAATCCTTGACCATCGTAGACATTCATCACATTACGGGCATCAGTTTTGCCGACGTTGATAATTTGTTCTGCAATCTGCCGTACCTCTGCCGCAAACTCCTGATCTTGGGACATTGCCAACCGCAAAAAAGCACCCACATCCTGTAAAGCCTCTGGGTCTCCGCCTTCCGCCGCCGTGATCGCTCGTTCTGCCGCCGCATTTCCTTGAAGTTTTTTGATGACGATCGACTTCAATCCATCCGCTTTCTTCAATCCCGCCTCAAGCGTCTTCTCGCCCAGCTTACCGACGATCGATTCAATAAACTTCTTACCAGGTTCAGACTGAGCAAAATGACTCAAGAATGCAAACGCAGCAATACCGATCGCGCTTAATGGATCAGCCATAAGAATTTTCCGAAGTAGGACTGTATCTTTTCTACTCCAGAAATGAAAGTTGTTCCGTAAAACTTCAGAATTTCAGTAGAAAGTAGGAATGATTGAGTTTGAACCCTCATTGTTTCTACTTGAAGTGCGGTAGCTTCGCTTCACTGCGTGTTCGTGTCATTGGATGATCCGAGAGTTCATCGGTGCGGTTCTCTCGGATGGCTTTTGGAGGAGCGAACACCGCGTGGAGCGTAGCTAGAGAACTTTGCTCAAAGATGCGATCGCCGAAGCAATTGATCCAGGGAACGGGAATGATCGGTGCAGTGATTCTTCGGTTTGCAGTCAGAATGGCTTTGCAGGGAAGGTCTTCAAAGGATTGATCGACGATCGAGCGCGCCAATCGATCAGAGACCATTGTGTAACTCGCTCCAGTGTCAATCAAAAGTCGAGCGGTCACAACATCGCTGCCCAATCTTCAGGAATATCCCCCATATATTCGATCGCAAGCGTCTTTGTTCCGTCACGACGATGGGCTGCAATTTCGTCATAATAGATGGTGTCTCGATTGAGAGAATGAGCGATCACTCGTCCACGAATTGGATTCAATTGGTCATCGATTTCGGTGCAAGCAACCAAAAGCCATTCGCCATCGTATCGGTGCTTCATTTCTTCGCGGGTGAGAATCTCTGCCACAGCGTTCACAATTGGGCGATCGTCTACTCTCCTGCTGAATCACGCAACTGCAAATCCGGTGAAGGGTCGAATCTCAGGTTCGTGGAATCCGAGGACGATCGCAGCTTTGGGAATGCCAGCCGCAATTAATTCGTTTGCAATGCCGTCTTCGGTTCCGTCGCGCTGAATCCAGACTTTGCCTTTCTCGATGCTGATGTGGATCAAACAGCTATGAATGCGCTCGCCTCGATTCCAGCCTGTGGACATGACAAGATACTGATCTGTTTCTGGATCAAAGGCGGCGTAGTTTTGAGCGTTGACGTTGGCGTAGGTGATGTTCAGGTAGGGGGTGAGAACATTGCGAATGATTTGGCGGTAGGTCTCTAGGGTATCCATTGCACAATTGTTTTTGTCGTTGGATCAAAGATAAGGAGTTTGAGCAGTTGCTTGCGAAGGAGACTAGCTCCGATCGTTTCTTCAAAGACTTCTCGATAAGTGCGCGATCGAATTGCGAGATAGAGGATGCGATCGGGTTCGATATCTTCTAGCGTACTTTGATAAATCACAAAGGCATGGTGAGTTGATGGCAGAACCGATACTTTAACGGTATCACTGGCTTGCGATCGCGGCTCTTTTCAATCCGTTAGGAGGCAAATACTTCGTGAAGCGGAACTACTACCTCTCAACCTTCTGCTGCTTGGATTTGTGGGAGGAGGGCTTGTATCATCGGATTGTCTGAGAGTTCGGAAAGACGATCGCTTTGAATTCCCTCAATCGAGGTTTCTGAACTACATTGAGGGAATTGACAAACAAAGGTCTTGAATGGCTCTTCGCTACGCTGCTATTTCGCCCGTGATTGCAAATCACGGTCTATCAGAGCAAAGTCCGTTGGAAACGGACTGGGAAAAGGATGAGGCGGAGAGGGCATCGGGTTCTATTTTTGGGAAAATGGTGTTGTTAGCGTGGTGGTGTTTCTGGTTCTGGACGTAGGCAATTGCCGCATTTAGGGTTCTTTTGCTGACTGAGAAGACGCTGTATTCCTCTTGCCATTTAACCTTGGGCTTTAAGTCGGGATGATTGAGGTTCACGTAGCGAGAACTTCTGCCTTTGACCGCTTTGACATATTCGGCTGGAGCAATGTTGGGTGGAATCGAAACAATCACATGAACGTGATCAGCAATGCCGCCGATGGCATGAAGACAACCGCCCAATTCATGGGTTCTCGCCTTGATGATGTGATAAAGGATCGTCTCCCGAACTGGCGTAATCAAGGGAAGCCGTTCATGTGTCGCCCAAACAAAATGATAGTTGAGTTCCCAAAGTGGCATGGCTAAAGTCCAAAATCCTCTGCTCTGGTTTAGGGTGACCGACCCTCTACTAAAGCCAACACCCCTCGCCAAAATCCCTCAATTCTCCCAGTCCGTTTCAACGGACTTTGTTCTGATAGACCGTGATTTGCAATCACGGGCGGATGGATAACGCAGCGAGAAAATTCTGCCCGCTCCGAACGATCGCTGTCCCACTCCGAACGATCGCCTCCCGTCTCGAACGATCGCCTCCCATCTCGAACGATCGCCGTCTCTCTTCCAACGATCGCTGTCCCACTCCGAATGATCGCCTCCCGTCTCGAACGATCGCTGCTCACAATTGGGCGATCGTTCCTGGCTGCTATGCCTCGGTTGTGGAGTCGATCGACTCTTGGATTTGTTGAAGGAGCGATCGTGTCATTGAATCATCCGAGAGTTCATCGGTGCGGTTCTCTTGGATGGCTTTTTGGAGGAGCGATCGAAAGTTTTTACAAACCATTTGTGTCAGAGGATGGTCTTTTGTCAGCTTTTTAGATGCAATCGCCAAAGCTTTTAGGTAGAGCGGTTCTGCTTCGCTATACTGTCTTTGCACATGATAGATCAACGCAAGATTATTGAGGAGGGTAGCGACGTTAGGATGGTCATCGTCTAATTGCTGTTGGTAGATTTCAAGAGATTTAAGGTAAAAGGACTCTGCCTCGTTATAGCGCTTTTGATTTCGGTAAACTTCTGCCAAACCAGAGAGGATAGTAGCGACGTTAGGATGGTCATCGTCTAATCGCTGTTGGTAGATTTCAAAAGATTTAAGGTAAAAGGACTCTGCATCATTGTAGCGCTTTTGCAAGGTGTAAAGACCTGCCAAATTGTTGAGGTTGGTTGCTACATCAGGGTGATTATTACCTAATTGTTGTTGACGAATTTTGAGAGCTTGAAGGCAGAGTAGTTCTGCCTCAGCGTAGCGCTCTAGTGGGGCGTAGAGTAATGCCAAATTGTTGAGGCTGGTTGCTACATCAGGGTGGTTATTACCTAATTGTTGTTGTTGAATTTTAAGGGCTTGAAGGTGGAGCGGTTCTGCGTCGGTATAGCGCCCTTGTAAATCATAAATAGATGCCAGACCACTAAGATTGGTTGCGACTGTAAGATGGTCACTGCCAAATTTGTTTTGATTGATTTTTAGTGCTTGGTTGTAAAGCGTTTCTGCGTCGGTATAACGCCCTTGGGACATGTAGAGTAATGCCAAGTTGTTGAGGTCGATTGCAACTTCACGGTGGTATTCACCGTAAAGGTATTGATCAATTTCGAGAGCTTGAAGAAAGAGCGGTTCTGCTTCGTTGTAGCGTCCTTGTGATTCGTAGAGTATTGCCAGTCCGTTAAGACAAGCTGCAAGATCACGGTCATTGTTGCCTAGCTGTCGTTGCCAAATTTCGAGAGCTTGAAGAAAGAGCGGTTCTGCTTTGTTGTAATGCCCCTGCAACTCGTAGAGTCCTGCCAAGTTGCTGAGGGCGGATGCGACAATGGCATGATCTTTACCAAAGCGTTGTTCTGTAATAGCTCGACATTGCTTGTACCATTGCTCTGTTTCAGTATAATCGGCTTGTCCTTTATAAAATAGACCGATGTGATGCGAAGTCTTGAGCGTATTCTCGTCAGTTAGCCAGGGGGCAAGCGTAGTCACTATCTCTTTGATGTGAGGAATCGCAGGTAGAACGTCTTGAATAATAGAAAGAGTTAGCTCTTGTGGAATTGTCTGCGACACTGCCACCATCACCCGACAGACCGATCGCTTCCATTCCTCTACTTCTACCATCTGCTCTCGCTTCACCGCAAAAAACTCTCGCAGTAGTTGATGCAGTTGATACATCCCTTGTCCAGTGCGCTCTAATAGACTTGCTCCCAACAGCTTGTCATCTCGCAGATCTTCCAGGTCTTCTGCATCCTCCTCCGGCAAACACGCCTCAACCAACTCCCACGGGATATCTGCCAGCGCAAACAGACTCAACAACGCCGCCAACCGTTGAGCATTTTGATCCAAATCTTGCCAACTCAACTCAAAGGCAGCCGTTACGCCCAACGATGCCGTCATTCCTGATTCTGCTGCTAGTAAGGCTTTGGCAGATAGCCTTTTAGCCTGCAATCGTTTCCACAGTTCGGCGATCGACACATCCCGTTTCTTCGCCAAATACCGCCCGACAAGCTCCAATCCCAGCGGCAAGTAGCCCAACCACTCACAAATCTGCTTTGCGGTCGCTAAATCTTGATCAACCCGTGAATCTTCAACGATCGCCCGCAACAACTCCAGCGACTGCCCTTCCGACAGCACCTTGATTTCGTAATTTTGGACTGGATCACCAAAGCGCGATCGCGTCGTCATCAACACCTTGAACTGCGATCGCTGTGGCGGCAAGAACGGTTTGACATCCTCATACGCCTGCACATCATCCAGCACAATCAGCGTTTCTTTTTGCTCCCACTTTCGCCAACACCAGGCTACCTTTTGGGCTAACTCCAGATCGTCTGGGATTGAGAAATTGAAGCGCGATCGGGCAAACAAGACAATCTGCGATCCCACATCCTCTCGTGCCCTCAGCCAGCAGATTCCTCCCGGATAGGTGCCCAGGTCTCGCTGCTCAAGAGTATACTGCGCCGCTAATTCCGTCTTGCCAATCCCGCCCATTCCCGTAATTGATGAAATAGCGATCGTCTCCCTCGATTGAAGTTGTTCATGCAGCGTCGCTAAATCCTCGTCTCGCCCCACAAAGATCTTGCTGACAAGCGGCAGATTTGCCGGAATGCTGAGAGGATAGACAGGCTTCGATCGAGGTGCCCCCGCTGCCGCACTTCCTGGAAGTCGTGGCTTTTGGGTGGGCTTGGTTCGTCCATCTAGCGCCGACTGCCGCACCAATTCTTGCGCCTCTGCCTCATCGACTCCGACCAGATCGACATAAACGATCGTTGCCAAGATGCCAGTCAGCTTACATTCCCCCACTCGAATCGAAATTAAGGTTCGTTTTTCCCCGGTTGGGTCTTGAGCAAACGCCGCTGCCCATTCTGGTTGAGTAAACAGAGATTGCAAATAGTTGTCTGACAAAACAGCGATCGTTCTTTCCGCTTCAGATGCCGCCTTTTGCATATCCAGCACAAAATTTCCACCGGGGCGAAAATCCCATGCCTGAATGACCACCGAATATCCTGCCTCTTCCAGAATCCAGGCGATCCATTCTGCAAAGGCGCGATCGTGGCGGTTGTAGCTAACAAAAAAATTCTTCATCAGGCAGCAGGTGAGAACCGAGAGCGGCGATCGTTTCTACACTCTTTCTACTCCAAAAACTTAAGTAATTCCATGAACCCTCAAAACTGCTGTAGAAAACGACACTTGTGCAGTTCAAAGTGCGATCGTTCCTGCTCAAAACACGATTGTTTCTGCTCAAAACACGATTGTTCCTGCTCAAAGTGCGATCGTTTTCACTTTTTGCTTGAGGCTCCAGGCTTTTTGCTCAAATCATCGGGCTAAAAACAGAAAAGTTCCTATTTCAGACAGCACCAGACGCGCTCGGATCTGGAGAGATTGAGTTAGAAGCGCGATCTCTATGAGTTACCCGCGAGGAGTTGCGACAGCTTACTCATCCGTAAATGGATCGACCTGCAACTCAAATCCTGGAAGTACAGATTCTCCTGAAAGTTTTGTGGGCAGCGGGAGCTTCGCTACACTTCGTGTTCGCACTTCTGTCTCCTGTCCCTGGCGATAGAGTTCAACCTGTTGGTCTTGAGGATTGAACAGCCAACCCAAGCGAACCCCACTCGCCAAATATTCCTGCATCTTTTCTTGAAGCGTCGCCAGATCATCGGTGCGAGACCGGAGTTCAATCACAAAATCGGGGGCAGTTGGCGGAAACTTTTGGCGCTGTTCTGGTGTGAGGGCTTGCCATCGAGACAACTCTACCCAGGCTGCATCCGGAGAACGATCTCCCCCACTGGGAAGCTTAAACAGCGTCGAAGAGCTAAACACCTTTCCCAGTCGGGTCTGCTTATTCCAGAGATATAGCTCTCCCCCCAAGCCCATTTCTCGGTTTCCGCTGTCTCCTCCAACTGGCGACATAACAATCAAGGCTCCTTTTGCGTTCCGTTCGATCGTCCAGTCAGGATTATGAATACAGAGTTGATAAAATTGCTCATCGCTGAGATGAACGTGCTTAAGATCCAGCTTGAGGGGAAGGGTCAGTTCCATTTTTGCTCCCATCCAGGACAATCTACGCTGAAGGTTTGAGTTGAATGCACGATGCGCTTTGCAAGAAACGGCAACGCTGCCCAACTTTATTGAGATGTTCCAATCTGCCTAAAAAACCGCTGCACCTGACATTCAAATCCTGGCAAAATTGGGGAAGCGATCGTTTCTCGATAAAACCGATTACTTAGAAATAAAGTGCGCCCACACCTCACCGTCAGGGCCAGCCGTCTGATCCACATAGCTGTAAGGATAGAGTCGCTTGCGGCCTTCGGTATTCGTATAACCAGAAATCGCATCGCCCCACGGATCATTCACAATGTAGCCTTGAGGCGTGTAACCGATCGTCGTAATAATGTGTCCCCCATGCGTAAACAGCCCACACAAGACGACCGGACGACCATTCATCAACTCTTCCTTCACCTCCTGCCACTTATAAGTCGTGCTAAAACGACTCTTAAAGCCATACGCCTCAATCATTTCTACCAAAACGTTGTGATTGGTCTGAGAGCCTTCTCCAGCTTTGTTAAAACACCACTGCAAAAGCTCATCCTCTAGCTGACCGCCGCCTTTAGAACGCAGTCCGTAGTAGTAGAAAACCATCGCGATCGCCGTCACATTACAGGTTGACCAATAATAGCGAGGGTTGTCACGCTGAGAAAAGTACGGCACATTCATCTCAACCGTTCCCGGAATCGGATTAAACGCCCGTCCGCCCCGCTTCATCTGCACAAAATCAGGAAACACAAATCCCGTATTGCCAAAATTAGGAACTTCCTCAGTCAGTGTGACTTTGATGTGTCCGCCCTGAATCATGTAGCTCGACACGCCGTAGAAATCGCCCGCGTTGAAACCTGCTCGTTCTTGGGGTTGCAGTTGGGCCGAGTCTACTGGACGCTTTTTGAGAATGGTCGATCGCAATGCCGTCACCGTCAGCGCATTTGGGTCATAAGGAATCACCTTGCCGTCACGCTTGATTTGAGCATATTGCCAGAAGACATATCCCACATCGCCAAAATTAGGCAACGGTTGCGCCAACTTCACTCTAAAGTGGCCGCTCACACAGGCATAGCCCAAAATTTGTAGCGTTTGCCCCTCCACCAGATTGGCCTTCTCATTTGCCGCCAGCTTTGACGAATCCGCCACTCTCGCCTTGATCAGCGTCGTCGCCGTCACCAACATCTGAGCCGATAGAGGAATATCCGGCACATCATCAATGCCAAACCGCAGCACTTGATTGCCCTTACTCAGTTGCACATCATTTTCGTAGAGGTAGCCAAAATCCCCAATGGGCGCGATCGCCGTCGCCAATTCCAGCTTGAGATGTCCATCCAGATAGCCGTAGCGATTGACTGCAAAAGTTTGCCCCGCTTTGACCAATACCTTCTCAGAGTCCTTGAGCTTGCCTGAGTCAAAAGGAGCGACTTTAAAGAACGTATCGCGCATGACTTTCAGCGTCAGAGCTTGCCCCACGGTCAACGGGTCAGCACTCACCGTAATATAAAAGATTCGATCCTCAACCACCTTGTTGGCAGCGTCAAAGCCTCTCAGTCGCAGCCAGCGCGTTCCTGCCGCCGAAAAACCTCTAGGCATGTTGACCTGCCACGTTCCTGCGCTCGTCGTCACACTCAACGGAAACTTGTCTTCGGCCGCCACAGTGATTTTGGCGATTCGCCTGGTGTCGTAGCTTCCCTTAAGCGTCAGTGGCTTGTTGACCAAGACTTCTCTCGGCCCGGAGTAGATGGGTGGAGCGGCAACCCCCGCGAGATTTCTGACAGTAGGATCGGTCATGGTAGTTACGGATGGAGGGATGAGGGATAAGGGATGAGGGATGAGGGATGAGGGATGAGGGATGAAAAATTCTACTGACTTAGGGTGTCAAGGGTTCTCGGTTTGTTGATGAATTACGAGGATTGACCACCCAGTTAGAAGCAGCATTTTTGATGATCGAGCGGCGACAGGAACTCTAATAATTTAGCTCACATACTGAGGGATAATTCTGTTTTTGGGCGATCGCTACTCCAACCACTGCTTCAAAAAAGAAAGCCCCAACTCCAAAAAGGAATCAGGGAAATCAGCAAAAGGTTTGGGTTGGACGGATCTGCCTGGAGCCAGTTAGCCCATGTGAGCCAAGATATCCGTTGCGTGAGTCGCCGTCTGAATCGATTCAAACACCTGCTTGATCTTGCCGGACTCATCAATTACATAGGTCACCCGCTTGGAGTAGCCGCCACCATCGACATCGTAGGCTTTGGTGATTGCCCCATTGGTGTCTGCCAACAGCGGAAACGGCAAGCTGAACTTCTGAGTGAACTGCTGATGAGAGGCTTCATCATCCATGCTCACGCCCAAAACGGTGATGCCTCTGGTCAGGTACTGCGTGTAATTGTCTCGAAAGCTGCAAGCTTCTTTAGTGCATCCCGGTGTATCATCTTTGGGATAAAAATACAGCACGACGGGCTTTCCAGCATAGTCTGACAAGGAAACCGTATTGCCCTGGGTGTCTTTGACGGTGAAATTAGGGGCCGTTGCTCCAACAGATAAAGACATAGTTGACACCTTAGTAATTCAAACTTCCGTTAAAAATTGTAAGGTACTAAGAGAAGTCAAAACTTCTACTCTTTGCAGTATTTGATAAATTACCTTGTCTGAAGGTCGATCGCTTATGACACTCTTTTCTGCTTGCAGACGCTGGATTTTGCCAGTTTTTACGCTAATTCTCACCGCTCAATTTTGGATGGCTCCCGCTCAAGCGACCAGTCTGTATGAGGTTCCGCCGCTCCCTAGCGATACGAGAGTGATTGATCTAGCTGAGATTTTGAGCCGCCTCAACGAAGGGAAGTTTAACGAATCCCTAAATGCACTGGCCGAGAAAACGGGGCAAGAAGTCCATTTTGTGACGATTCGCCGTCTCGACTATGACGAAACGATCGACACCTTCACCCAAAAACTATTCAAACAGTGGTTTCCGACTCCCGAATCGCAAGCCAATCAGACCCTATTGGTAATCGACAAGCTGACCAACAACAGCGCGATCTACACGGGCGAAAAGGTGAAGGAAGTCATGCCCGATACGATCGCCAACAGCATTGCCCAGGATACGCTACAGGTTCCGCTACGAGAAGGTGAGCGCTACAATCAGGGGTTTTTGGATGCCAACGATCGCTTAGTTGCCGTTCTGTCTGGAGAACCTGATCCGGGCCCGCCTGTGGTCAAAGATACGGTGCAGGTCGAAGGCACGTTTGCCAGCCCAGAAGAAACCAAGGAAAGCAACGCAACGGTTTGGGTAATCGGGCTGTTGATCGCAGCGACGGTGATTCCGATGGTGACGTACTTCTGGTATGTGAAATAGAGGTGTTTTGAGGTTTGGGTTAGAGTCACGATCGACCAAATCTTGATCTTTCTGATCAGACGACGATCGCCCCTGTCAGCCGCCCAACCTCAAACCCTCTCTCACCTGAGATCCAAACCTGTTTAACGTGGATTCAGCAAACTTCTTCACTTTGATTGCCGCTCTACAAAATATTCCTGACCCTGGGCGCAATGAATCAACCCTACAAGTGGGGGATTTAAGATATCCCTTAAAAATTTCTCTCGCACAAAAGCATACTTAACAAGTTCATCCCTCATCCCTCTGCTCTGCGTTCACTGTCCAATCTTTGCGGCAGAGGTTTGCATCGTTTTACAGGAGGCTGGGGTGAGCGGGGAAGGGTGAGGAGTCGCAATCGAGGCTTGAGCAATGAGTTGGACGGTGCCATCAGCCTCAATGACCCAGCCCTGGGCTTCTATGATCTCGTTGGTGACAGAATGAGAAGGGGTGATGGCTTGAGGAGACTGGGGGGTGATCTGCTCCAGCAGATATTTCTTCGAGATCGCTGAATTTGGCACGATCGGAGTCAGTCCTACTAAAACACCATCTCCGGTAAACAGATCAGTGGGACTGGTGGGCAGGCCGCCTCGTCCGGTCACAGTGAAGTGATTTTGATTCGCCGTCCCGTTGGTTGAACATTGCTGAGAAATCTGATTGGTCGGGTCAACAAGATTGGTCGGCAAAGACACCAAACCGCTACCGGGATCGATACTTAGGGTGTTCAAAATCACCTTTCCATTCACCCCAAATTGTGAACTGGCCGTAATGTCGCTGCGGGGCGTGTCTTTGGGTTGAAAGGTGAGACCAAAAATTGCTTGAGTGGTGATCTCAACCTTGCCGCCGTTGCCTGTAAATGCGTTAGCTCGAATATCACTATTTTCTGACAACACACCCAAAATAAAGGGAGCCGAAATTGTGATGTTGCCGCCGTTTCCTCCGGATTGGGCCGTTCCTGCGCTAGAGGAAATCAGACTGCCCTGCCGCAAAAACAAAATGTCTTGTGCCTGAATCGAAATGTTGCCACCCTGGGCGCTGGCGGTTTCTGCGGAGAGAAGGGCCCGATCGACCAGGGTCAATTGATTGCTACGAATCTGCACGTTGCCGCCTTGTCCCTGTCCGCGGCCGCCTACGGCGACCCCTGCGCTCGATCGCAGATTTAACCTGTTTGCGGTTAAGAAAATGCTGCCCCCATCGCCCGTCGAGTCGGCTGTGGTGTTGGCGAATAGTCCTGTGCCATTTCCAGAGAGGAGAACGCGATCGCTGACAGTTGCGGTGATGTCTCCAGCTTGACCGCTGCCAGACGTGGTGGTTCGCAGTTGTCCCCCTTCAAATGCTGTGATGTTGTTCGCATTCACCGTAATGCTGCCTCCCGAACTGTTGGCCGTTGCGGTCGCGTTCAGGGTAGCGTTTCTCGAAATTTGAAACGTATCTGTCTCGATTCTGATTTCTCCACCCTTTCCGGTGTCAGAATTGGTTTGCGTGATCAATCCACTATTAAGATCAGAGATGTTGACGGAACCGTTGACCGCTTCAATCGTAATATTTCCCGCATTCCCTTGACCAAAGGTACTGGCAGATAGTTGAGCGCCCTCTGTGAGCGTAAAGTTAGGCGTTATAACATCAATTTTTCCGCCGTTGCCCGTGGAATTAAGGGTTGCGTTTGCGAAAAGTCCGGTGCGATCGCCAGAAAGGGTGACGCGATCGCTGCCATTGACTCGAATATCGCCTGCCTGACCTTGCCCAGACGTTGTGGTGAGAAGCTGTCCCCCGCTTTGGGCATTTACGGTTTTGGCGCTGACTGCAATGCTGCCTCCCGGAGCCGCGGTTGTCGTCGCATTCAAAGTTGCCTGGTTGCTGATCTGGAAGCGATCGGTGGCGATCGTAATCGTTCCGCCTTGTCCGACATCGGAGTTGGTTTGGGTCACCAGGCTACTATCTGGATCTGCGAGGTTGACAGCATTGAGCGCCCTGATTTGAATATCACCCGCTTTGCCCCGTCCTGAAGTGCTGGCAGAGAGTTGAGCGCCTTCCCGGACAGAAAGGCTGTTGGTTCTAATATTGATCGTTCCGCCGTTCCCGATCGCGCCCTTACCGACTGAGTTATCGATACGTCCTGCGCCCAAAAGTTCGATCGCCTCCTGCACCTCAATATTCACGTTGCCCGCATTGCCCTGTCCGCCTGAAATGCCTGTGTCGGTTTCAGCAACGACTGACGTGAGAATGGCACCCCCGTCGATCGAGAGATTTTTAGCTGTGAGGTTGACATTGCCACTATTGCCGACCGCTCCCGCTTCTACTGTGCTGTAGATGGTGCCGCCTCGCTGGAGGGTGACTTGATCTTGAGCGGCGACCGCGACACTTCCCGCATCCCCTTTGCCCAGGGTCGCCACATCTAGAAATCCATCGTCTGTGATCAAAAGAGAACCTGTTGTGATTTTGAGGCTGCCCCCGGTTCCGATCGCGCCTGTTTGCACTGTGCTGGCAATTTGTCCACCTTGCTGAACGCTAATGTGATCGCTTGCGTTGACGGTGATATTTCCTGCGTTTCCTTGTCCGAGTGTACTAGCTGCTAACTGAGCATTACTGCTGACATTCAGAGAGCCAGTCTCGATCGTGATGTCGCCTGCGTTCCCAATATCGGATGTCGTAGCAACAATCTCACCGTTATTTATAATATTTGTATTTCTAGTGTTAATCACGATACTTCCTGCATTGCCGCCACTAGAGGCTTGAGCAGTTACTTTAGCGTCATCTTCTACGGTTAAATCATTGATATTCAGTGCAATCAAACCGCCATCATCAGCATTCTCAGTCGCAGCGCTAATCGTTCCACGATCGCTCAATCGTAGTGTTCCTGCATTGACTGTAATGCTTCCCCCGCCCCCGGTTGAAGTTTCTTGAGTGGCGCTAAAGATTCCTGACGAATTTGCGTTGCGGTTATTGACTCCTGCGATCAAGATGCTGCCTGGAATGCCGCGATCACGAACGTCGAGAATAATATCGCCTCCCTGTCCGTCAGCTCCTCTTTCAACGGTGCTAGAAATAGAGGCTCCATTGAGGATTTGGAGTCCCGCTGCTTGCAGGTCGATCGTGCCCGCTTGTTTACCAACCCCTCCAAAAGAGACGTTGCTGGCGATTCCGCTTCCCGAAGCTTGTGAGTTTTGACGCGATCCTTCTAAAATGACCCGACCCGTCGCCCTAATCGTCACATCTCCTGCCCTGACATCCATGCCATCTCCAAAGTTGTTGGCCAACAGTTCGGAGCCATCTCTCAATTCAAGAGAGCCTGTATTAATGATGATGTCGCCACTGCTGCCCAACGATTGCAAGTCCGCCAGCGTAAACACCGCACTGGGACGAAAGTCAAATCCTGTCCCTGTTAATGAAATCGAATCTGTAACGTTGAGCGTAATGCTTCCGCCATTTCCAGTCGCTCCCGTGCGGCTTTGGCTTCTAAGTTGTCCTCCATTGGTCAAAAAGAGCGATCGAGCATTTACCGTGATACTGCCTGCATTGCCGCTGCCAAAGGTGCTGGCTTCAAGGCTAGAATCTTGAGTCACCGTCAGCAAATTAGTTGTAATGTTGATGCTGCCTCCGTCATTAGCATCTTGTGCAAACGAGTTAGCTGTCGCGTTGACGCTGCTGTTTTGGATTTGAATCTCGTCTGTAGCGTTTAGCGTGACCTGACCCACGTCGCGATCGTCCGCTCTATCAACAGGTGTGCTGGCAGACAAATCAGAATTATTCAACACGATCGTTTTAGCGGTTGGCAAAGTTTCATTATCGGGATGAGTTCCCAAAAAAATCTGTCCTAGATAGCCTTCGCTGAATAGAGTGCTGCTATCTATCTCGATGCGATCGGCGGCATTGACAATCAAATCTCCTGCATAGCCAGATGCATTGTTGTCAGCCTTGAGCAGCGAGTTGCCCACAAAGACCGAACCTTCTAATGAGGCGATGTCGATCGTTCCATAGGCGGTCAAGTCGTCTCTGTTAGAAGAGATGTCGATCGCGACTCCATTCAGCGCAATGTCACCTCTAGCAAGTAGTGTAACGTTTCCACTGGTGCTGTTAAAAGCGGATGCCGAAGCGTTAATATTCCCGTTCAGTATTAAGCTATTTCCAGCGCTTAGAATGACGTTTCCACTAATACTATCGGTTGCAATCGTAGAAGTATCTAATGATTGATTAATTAGAATGTCTTTTTCCGCTAGAAAGATGATTTCTCCACTATTTCCAAATAGGTTAGCGTAAGTTTTCACTTGACCATTTACGATCAATCCGTCGCGGGAATCGATCGCCACTAATCCCCCTGCATTATTTGCCGTCGTATCAATCGCACCTACTTGAATCATGCCCCCCGGCAAGGTGAGGTCTGGCGCAAATCGATTGGTGATCAAAACTTTGCCAGCAGAGGTAACCAGGTTACCCAGAGTAATGTCTGCACTGGTTGCTGTCTCAAAGGTTGGCGGGGGCGTGACGTTGCCAAATGTGCTATTTCCGGGAGAGCCATTAAGCTGATTCCAATCAATTCCCGCACGAATGTCGAGTACCGTTTCTGCCCTCCCGTCGAGTGTGATTTCTGTCCCGTTAGAAAGCGCGATCGAAAGCTGTCCAAAAATATCGTTTGGGTCAGGTGCAGTAATGAAAATATCGCCTGAAATTGTGACGCTGCCGCCTGCAAAAATATGAAGAGAAGCCCCTGTATAGCTGTCCAGGCTGACATCACCATCGGCCACGATCGTCGGATCAGTTGGGCTAAAGAGCGCTCCTAAATGACCATCCAGTTTCTCAAACCGTACGTTGCCCCCACTGCGATAATGAGCATCCCCGTTGATCGGATTGGCGCTCCGCAACGTCAGATCCCTACCTGCAAAAAAGCCACTTGCGGGATGATTTAAGGCAAAAATATCGACCTTCTGATTTCCCTGAACCAGGAGATTTCCGCCTGATCGAGCGACCAAGGGAGCGATCGCACTATCCCGCACTTGCAAGGTGTCGGTGGCCAAAAGCGTCAGGTTTCCGCCTGCTTGAAGCTGTCCCTGCAAATCCAAATTGTTGGATGCCAAGGTCAGATTTTGTCCGGTGGTCAGATTGCCTCGATTGACGATGCTGCGCTGCTGAGTGCCATACTGCAACCCTGGCGTGAGATTGACCTTTAGCACCGATGGGATTTGCGGAGCGATCGCACTAAATTCGCCTCCGTCAAACTGAAGTTGGTTGGCAGTACTGGCTAGAAACGAGCCACCCAGTTCTAATCGAGCATTGGGGCCAAATATAATGCCGTTGGGATTGAGAAAAAATAGATTGGCGGTGCCGTTGGCTTTGATCAGTCCATCGATGCTGGAGGCCGACGTTCCGGTAACTCTGGTGAGAATATTCTGAGTTTGCGACCCGTTGTTAAAAAACGCCACTCCGCCCGTAGGAATCGAGAACTCCCGAAAACTATGAAACAAATTGGCTCCCTGGATCGTTCCTCCCTCGATCGTGCAAACGGTACAATTCTGCTCCACTAGAGAGTTAACCGGAAGGGTATTGTCAGGAATAATCTGCGCCTGAACAGAACTAGCGATCGCCAAATTTGTAGCCAGAATACTAAGGAGCAATCGCAGAGAAACTTGATTCATAGAGCTAAAGATAGAAACGATCGGGGACAAAAATACTAAAAAGGTGCGTCACGGATCACACCGAACACACCTGCTTATGAGAACTAAAAAACTACTTTGAGGCGCGAATGGGAGCCGCCGCGATCGCATCCAAATTTGCGGATTTTAGCAAGTCTTGCCAGGCGGCTGTGTATTGAGTGTTGTTGGGTTGCGATTGTCTGAGGGCGATCAAGTCGGCCAAGGTGTCATGCCAGATTCCAGACTTGGCGAGTAGGGCTGCGCGATCGAGTCCTTTAGTTGCTGCCAACTGATTTTTTAACCTGGCATCCGGCTGAATTCGGCGCACAACTCCTTCTACAAAAGGATCTCCAGGTTTGGGAGACTTGCAGATTACCGAGGCTGACCATTTATAGTCTTTGCCAATTTCTAATAAGGGGACGGTGGCAGGTAGGGTGATGCTGACAATGCTGGCGGCGTTGGTGACAGCTACACGAGTTTGATATAGACCATTGCCCGCTTGATCTTCTAGCGTAAACTCCACGGCTTTTGCAGCACTCTGAGGCACATAGACTAGAAAAGTGGGGCGATCGGACACCGTTAATCCCAGCTTGCTGACAGGCACCAGTGGCGTGAGGGAGTTTGCCAGCGACTTGACCAGGGGCGGCGCACTCGAAAGTCCGGGCGCTTTTTGACAGAGACTTCCGCCTCGTCGTCCTCCTCCTACGGTGACGGTTGGGGCGGGGGGCTGTCCTTTGGGCGGTTCAAAGCCAAATCTTGCCTGAGCCGGAGGAACGAAAACAGAAGGGAATAGAACGATCGTCGCTGAGAACAGCGCAAAAAACTGGGGAGTTTTGCAAGTCATAATGCAGGAATCCCTTAGATAGCAGGTTTGTAGATTACTTAAGTTGTGCCCAAATTCAATTTGATTTGCTCAGATAAACTTAGGCGCTGAGAATGGGATTTCTACTACAGCTATCCTATTTAAATGGTGAGAATTTAGCCGTTAGTGATTAGTTGTCAATCAAAGGTTAAGGAGATTTCTAGCAGAGAAGTGACCAATCTTGGGAAGCCCTCTAAACCCCCCAATTCTGGAAACTTTGACTTTCAGAACTCTCATTGGAGACGGACAGGTAGATTTATTAAAGCAAATCTCCTAAGAACTCATGACTAGAAACTTGCCATTTGAAGATCCTTACAAACGATCTAGATTTCTGTAGTTCCACGGCTTGTTCTGCTAAAAAAACTGTGTGGCTCAAAGCCAATTGCCAACGAGGACAAAGGGTGCCCAGTAGTAGGGATGACGCAACCCAGGCTGTTTCAAGATGATTTGTTGAGCGTGACGCAGCGCTTCGGCTTTGGTCATGTTGGGTTGAGCCAGCGCTTGATAAAACTCAGTCATAAAGGCAGATGTCGCTTGATCATCGACCGCCCAAAGTGAAGCAACTGTACTGCGTGCCCCCGATCGCACCGCCACTCCGGCCAATCCCAATGCAGCGCGACGATCGCCATCGGCCGTTTCGCAAGCACTCAAGACAAGTAACTCGATCGGGTGTTGGGTTTCTTGTGCCCTGCGCTGGAGCAATTCGCCAAGCTGTTTGACAGTAATGGGATGATCCCACGCCAAGACAAAGGTTTCCTCAGCGTTGGAGCTAAATTGTCCATGTGTTGCCAAATGCACCACGGGGAAAGGCGTTTTCTCGATGAGTTGTTGCAGACTGGCGCTAGTGAATTTCTGATTGAGCAGCACTTGAGCCGGGATTTCGGACTTGATTTGAGAAATTTCAGTTTCGACTCCGGGCAGCGAAATAAAGCCATGTCTCGACTCACTCAATCCCCCAACCAAAACCTGAAGCTGGCTGGGAGCAAGAGGCCGAGGATCAAGGAGTTGCAGTCCGGGTGCGATCGAAATGCCGTATTTCTCAATTAAGTATTGCTGACCATCGTACAGAGCCGCCATCGGAATATTTTTGAGCGAGCCATCGGGGACAAAAACCAGCGTTTTGATGCCTGCGTTGGTCAAGTCTGACTCGGCGGGACGAATCAGCAGATCGTAGATTTTTTGAGCGATCGCCAACCGTTCTTTTTCCAGAGAGGTGCGTCTGAGCGAGTAGCGCATCTGATCAGAAAGGCTGTCTAAATCAGGTTGAGAAAGGTTGGTTGCATAGTGACGTAGGGGTCGATTCGCGATCGAAAGAACCACTTCCAGTCGATCTTTCAGAACGATCGGGTAAATAACGGCAGCCGTTGAGTCGATGTAGTCGATTTGAGTGGGACGATCGCTCAAACAAGATTCTCGAAAGAAGTTATCGAGTTCGGCGAGTTGCAGCGATTCGATGACTTCACGGGCTTTTCGCAGATTTTCTTGACTGGTGACATTAGGTTGTAACAATAGCCCGACAAACTGACGATACACAGGCTCTACACTTTCCCGAAACGAGAATTGCATATCCAAATTGCTGGCAACTAGATCTTGACGAATCGAACTGAGGGTTTTGATGGTTTCGGTGTAGGTGGCGATCGCGGCTTGGGTTTGTCCCTGGGCGTTGAGTAGTCTTCCTAGCTGCCACTGCCAACGATAGGTGATATCTGCGGCGTTGCTCATTTGCGCGAGAACTAATGCTTTTTCGGTCAGCGATCGCGCTTCTGACCATTGCTGATTTTTTTCGTAGAGTTCGCCTAAGTAACCTAGTGCGTATGATTCTGCGGGTTGATCGCTCATTTTTTGGGCTTGTTGGGCTGCGATCGCCAGTAGTTTGACAGCGTTCTTTGTAGCGATCTGATTTTCTTGCTGGTTGATTTCTGGATCTATTTTTTGCGTGTTTTCTTCTGTTTTCTCTCCTGTGCCATCTACTTTTTCGCTGGTTGTCAGTCGCGTTATACTTTGAGCAAGATTAACCGTTGCATAGATTGTCATTCGACTGGGCGGAAGTTGATTTAACTGCGATTCGATTTGATCAATTAGAGACTGGGCTTTGGGTCGTTGGTGAGTGTCAATCAATAAGCGCAACTGATTGAGTTGAATCTGGACACGGGTTGCTGACAGTGCAGTTTCTAAGGCTTGCTGATAGTAATTGAGTGCCTCGATCGGTTTCTCAGTGCGAAGCGTATTGCCCAAACTTAAGAGCGCCAACGTGATGTCTGAAGGAGACTTTAATGCTTGAGCGATCGCTAAACTTTGTTGAAGAGCCGTTTGGGATTGGCGGACAGCTCCCATCAGCCGCAGAGCGTCTCCTAAATTGAGCAAACTAGAGGCTTTGAGTTGTGAATCTGGCTGATCTTGGAGGGTTTGAGTCACCTGTTCTAGCGTCGTCTTAGCCCGTTGATAAAAGCCTAATGCTCTAAGTGCCTGCGTCTGATTGATCAAACTGCGCGCCATACCAGAGCGATCGCCCGCTTGTTTAAACAAATCAGCCGTTTTTTGCCAGGTTTTGAGCGCTTGTTGGGGTTGTCCCTGAGCGAGTTGTAGACTGCCTTGAATGTTTAAAACTTGTCCTAAAAGTGATTGAGTTTTAATCAAATTTTGAGCAGATTTACCATTCTCCAACAAGTCCAGACTGTCTGCGATCGCTTGATTAGCTTCTTGCCACTGCCCTAATTGCTGATGCGCTATTGCTAGATTACTCAAGATAGCCGCCTGATTTGCCCGATCGTTCTGACTTGCAAAATGTTGAACGGCTTGCTGCCAAGCTGCGATCGCGTCTGCAAATTGTCCTGCTTGATAATGGGTTGTACCCAACTGCACTAATTGATCAGATTGATTAGAGACGCTGGTTTGGTTAAAGAAAATTGCGGGCGCGATCGTGTTGGGAATCTTGGCGCTGACTGGAGAACTGGCCAAAAAGAACAAATTTAAGAACAACCCGATCGCCGCCGCACAGCATCCCAAACTAATGAATTTTAGGTACTGACGCGATCGTCGTCTTAAAACGGATTGTTTCCGCAAGTTGAGAGCGTGGTGCGGAGGTTTTCTAAAGGAGGGCATTTGGCTTTGGCGAAGAGGACTCCCTGCCATGCAAACTAAATTTGTTGGTCAAGTCTGCTGCAAAATCGCGGATCTTTGGCTTTACCCAGGCAAACTTTGTGCGTGTAGCTGCGGTGATTGGCGCTCATCGCCTCATTCAAAATCTTTCTCCACCCAAATCTTGATTTCCAGTGACGCTGTAAAGTGGAAGCGGTAAACTTTTTGAGACAGTTTGAATTAGGCGATCGCACAGGAACTCAAATGGCACTGGAATATCCCGAAGATCTGAAATATCTCGACACCCACGAATACGCTCGGCTAGAAGGCGACATTGCCACCGTTGGCATTAGTGCATTTGCGATCGACCAACTGGGCGACATCGTGTTTTTAGAACTGCCCGACGTAGGAAGCGCAGTCGAACAAGGCGAAAGTTTTGGCACTGTTGAATCGGTCAAAGCTGTCGAAGATTTGAAGTCACCCGTCACAGGCACCGTGATCGAAGCCAATGTAGACATGGTAGAGACTCCCGAAAACCTGGTAGACGATCCTTACATCGCAGGTTGGCTGATCAAAGTGAAAATCGACGATCCGAGCAGTTTGGACGGTGCACTCTCAGCAGAGGACTATCGATCGCAAGTCGAAGGCACATAAAAAGGTGAAGCTCGAAATTTTGAAGCGAAGTTGTCATAAAGTCCCCCAGAATGAGGGGGCAGGAGCGCTTAATAACGAAGCGAAAAAACTTTACCAAACTGACGCTAAAACAGGTGATGAATGACAGACAGCAGGATGAGACAAACCGACAGCTTGCTCACATTACCGAAAATCTAGAAATGGTCACTGACCAAATCGGGCGATTGACAGAGGGATTGACCGACATCAAATTGACCGCCCAACAGCAAGCAGAAAACATCGCAAAACTGACGGATAACATTACTCGATTAGTGACAGTGGTCGATCGTCAGGCTCAAATGATGGAAAAACTGTTTGAGCAGCAAAATCGCTGACAAAATTTACGAGATTTCACGGTTTAACTTCATCATCCTTTCACACTTGATCGTGCAGCTAACGGGTTGATTGTTGCAAAATATAAAGACTGGCTCTAGGATAAGCATTCATTTGTGCTTCATCTCCTGAAACTGCTCGATTTATTCACTCCAACCCGTAAACTCACCTATGTCTGAGCCTCTCACCCAAGCACACTCCACGGTTGAATTGAGTCGGTCTGAAGGCAATGCCGTGGTTTCTCAAAGCTTTTCTAACGGCGATCTCTCCGAGTTACCCGCAAGGGGTCGCCCTACTTCAACGCCGGATCAGTTGGCTTACACCGATCGCTTTGTCGATCGCCACATTGGCCCTCGCCCCTCCGAAGTTCAGCAGATGTTGGGTGAGTTGGGCTTAGACTCGATGGAAGCGTTAATTAGCAAAGCCGTTCCCCAAGGCATTCGGATTCAGCAGCCGTTAAAAATTGGAGCCAGCCGCAGCGAATATGAGCTGTTGACTGAGTTGAAGGCGATCGCTAGCCAAAATCAGATTTTTCGCTCCTTTATGGGCATGGGCTACCACAATTGCATTACGCCGCCCGTGATTCAGCGCAACATTCTCGAAAATCCCGGTTGGTACACGCAATACACGCCTTATCAGCCCGAAATCGCGCAGGGTCGATTAGAAGCGTTGCTCAACTTTCAGACGATGGTGATTGACCTGACGGGGCTAGAAATCGCCAATGCGTCTCTGTTAGATGAAGGGACTGCCGCTGCCGAAGCGATGTCAATGAGTTATGGAGTGGGCAAAACCAGGGCGAAATCTTTTTGGGTGTCAGAGGCTTGTCATCCTCAAACGATCGCAGTCGTCAAAACCAGAGCGCTACCGTTGGGAATTGACGTGATTGTGGGCGATCATCAAACGTTTGCCTTCGACACGCCGATCTTTGGGGCACTGCTGCAATATCCAGCGACAGACGGCGCAATTTATGACTATCAGGCATTTTGCGATCGGGCGCATGAATCAGGAGCGATTGTCACCGTTGCCGCAGATTTACTCAGTTTGACCTTGCTGAAACCGCCGGGAGAATTTGGCGCAGATATCGCAGTCGGTAACACTCAACGGTTTGGCGTTCCGCTCGGATACGGCGGCCCTCACGCAGCTTACTTTGCGACTAGAGAAGCCTATAAGCGACAAATCCCCGGCCGCATCGTCGGCGTGTCAAAAGATCGTCAGGGACAGCCCGCCCTGCGTCTCGCTCTGCAAACTCGTGAGCAACACATCCGACGTGACAAAGCCACCAGCAATATCTGTACGGCTCAAGTTCTGTTAGCGGTGATTGCCAGTATGTATGCGGTCTACCACGGGGCAGAAGGGCTAAAACGCATCGCCGATCGCATCCATTACATGACGAAACTATTGGCGACGGGACTGCAAAAACTGGGCTGTACGATCGGATCTGAACCCTATTTTGATACGCTGCACGTACAAGTTTCTACCCAGCAAGCTGAAGAAATTTCGAGACGAGCGATCGCCCATCAGATCAATTTGAGACAGATCAACGATCGGACTTTTGGCATTTCTCTCGACGAAACGGTTTGCACGGATGATTTGATCGCGCTTTTCCAACTTTTTGCGGGAGATCATTCCGCCCATTTCAACCCCGAAGATCTGCTGCCTGTTGCCACCTCGCTTCCCAAAAATTTGACCCGCACGAGTCCTTACCTGACCCATCCCGTTTTCCAGACTTACCAATCTGAGACTGAACTGCTGCGCTATCTGTATCGGCTGCAATCCAGGGATCTGTCGCTGACGACGGCGATGATCCCCCTCGGATCTTGCACGATGAAGCTCAACAGCACCTCAGAAATGGTGCCCGTCACCTGGTCAGAGTTTGGACAGATTCACCCGTTTGCACCCGTTGAGCAGACCGAAGGCTATCAAATTCTGTTTCAACAGTTAGAAGAATGGCTGGCTGAAATCACCGGATTCGCAGGCATTTCGCTGCAACCCAACGCGGGATCTCAAGGCGAATACACAGGACTTTTGGTGATTCGAGAATACCACCAGCAGCGAGGCGAAGGGCACCGCAACATCTGTCTGATTCCTCAATCTGCCCACGGCACCAACCCCGCCAGCGCCGTCATGGCCGGAATGCAAGTCGTGCCGATCGCCTGCGACGACGAAGGTAATATCGATATCGCTGACCTCAAAGCCAAAGCCGAAAAGCATCAAGACAACTTATCCGCGCTGATGGTGACCTATCCCTCGACCCACGGCGTTTTTGAAGAAGGGATTGTCGAAATTTGCGCGATCGTTCATGCTCATGGCGGCCAGGTCTACATGGATGGAGCCAACATGAACGCGCAGGTGGGGCTTTGTCGTCCCGGTGATTTTGGCGCGGATGTCTGCCATTTGAATCTGCACAAAACTTTCTGCATTCCTCACGGCGGCGGTGGGCCGGGGATGGGGCCGATCGGAGTCGTTGCTCATCTGGTGCCCTTTTTACCCAAGCATCCCGTGATTGAGATGGGAGGAAAACAAGGGATTGGAGCCGTTTCCGCCGCGCCGTGGGGCAGTGCCAGCATTCTGCCAATTTCCTGGATGTATATTGCGCTGATGGGCGGTCAAGGTCTGACGGAAGCCACCGAAGTCGCCATTCTCAACGCCAACTACATCGCCAAACGCTTAGAAAATCACTATCCCGTTCTCTACAAAGGCAAAAATGGGCTGGTGGCTCACGAGTGCATTCTCGACTTGCGCCAGTTCAAAAAGAGTGCCGAAATTGAGGTTGATGATATTGCCAAACGGCTGATTGATTATGGGTTCCATCCGCCGACCGTTTCGTGGCCCGTTGCCGGAACCGTAATGGTTGAGCCGACCGAAAGTGAATCCAAACAGGAACTCGATCGCTTTTGTGACGCGATGATTGCCATTCGAGAAGAAATTCGGGCGATTGAAGATGGAGCAGTCGATCGCCAAAACAATCTGCTCAAAAATGCCCCCCACATTGCCGCCGATCTGGTTGCTGAGGAGTGGAATCGTCCCTACTCGCGCCAGGAAGCTGTCTACCCAACCAAATGGACGCGAGAAAACAAATTTTGGGCAACCGTGGGACGAATTGACAATGCGTTTGGCGATCGCAATCTCGTTTGCTCGTGTTTGCCGATGGAGGCTTATGAGGGATGAGGGATGAGGAGTGATTCTTTGAGACTTTTCCCTTGCTAACTCAACTTGGCGGTGCATTCTAGGATGAGGCGTTGGTTTTCGATCGCATACGGTTGCACTTCTAACGCCTCTCGAAAGGATTGGATGGCTTCGCGATAGTCGCCGATCGCCGCATAACACAAACCCAAACCATTGAGTGCGCCAAAGTGAAAGGGACTCAGCCGCAGAACGGTTTTGCAGTCAGCGATCGCTTTGAAGTACTCTTTGAGCGTGAAATACAGGACGGCGCGGCGGTTCCAGGCTTCGACAAAATCGGGGGTGCTGCTGGTTAACTCAGTGAGTAAGGCTTCGGCTTGGGTGGTGTCACCCTCTTCGAGTAAAGACTGGGCCCGTTGCAGCATCTGAAACCCGACCATTCCTTTCTGCATAAACCAAAATCGCCAAAGCTCTTCGGTAGCATGGACTCGGACGGCTTGATCAGGATTTTTTAGCTCTTGCAACAGGGAATTGATTTGTGCTTCGTTCATATTGGACGATTGACTCTAGACGGTAGACTTTCGACGTTTGACTCTAGACAATACAGCTTGAACCTGGGACAGTTCTGCTCCCTTCTTCCTATTCTCTAACGTTCAAAGTTTAGAGTCCAAAGTCCAAGGTCTGAAGTCCCCTAACTTCGAGGATCTAACCCATCTCGCAGCCCATCACCCAAAAGATTGAATGCCAGCACAATCAGCGTGATCACCAATCCTGGAAAGAGCGTTGTCCAGGGAGACGAGAGGGAATAGCCGCCTTTGAACGCATCCGACAGCATGGTGCCCAATTCTGGGGTGGGAGGCGGTGGGCCGAGTCCCAAAAAGCCCAATCCTGCCGCTTCGAGGGTGGCAGTGCCGATCGACAACGTTGCCTGAACGACCAGAGGGGCGAGACTGGCAGGGAGAATGTGCCGCCCAATAATCCGCATGGGGGTCGCTCCTAACGCCTTTGCCGCCTGGATAAATTCTTGCTCCCGCAGTGACAACACCACACTTCGGGCCAGCCTGACATAGATAGGAATTTGCACCACCCCAACCGCAATTATCACACTTTGCAAACTCGGCTCTCTAACGGTGGCAATCGCGATCGCAAACAAAATCGGCGGAAACGCCAGCAAAATGTCAGTCACCCAGCCAATAATCACTTCCAGCCAACTGCGAAAATAGCCTGCAAGCAATCCAAAAAACAGCCCGATCGTTGCCCCAAAGCTCACCGACACCAGACTGACGAGCAGCGACATGCGAATTCCATACCACACCAGCACCAGCAAATCGCGCCCCAAACTATCTGTCCCAAACCAATGAGCGCCACTGGGGGCAGCCAACCGAGCTAGATAATCGCGATCGCTCGCCGGGTCATAGGGATACAAAATAGGAGCCAGCAGCGCCATCAAAAAAAGAGCGATCGTCAGCACGAGTCCAATTTTGCCAGAGGTCGATCGTGAGAAGCGCTGAACGGCTTTGTGTCCGAAAATCTGCTCAAAAAATCGCTTCATCGCTGCTAAAATTCTCACACCACGCTCAGCCCAGTTTACCGGAACTGAATTCGCGGATCGATCCAGGCGTAGGAAATATCAACCAGCAGATTGATCACCACAAACATGACGGCAATGAACACCACGCCACCCTGCACCACGGGATAGTCTCGCGCCAAAATTCCTTCATAGACCCAGGAGCCAAGCCCCGGCCAGGAAAAAATTATCTCGGTCAAAATCGCTCCACCCAACAGCGTGCCAAACTGAAGCCCGATCGTCGTATTGATCGGCAACAAGGCATTCTTGAGCGCATGACGAAACACAACTAAGCGATCGGGCAATCCCTTGGCTTTGGCGGTGCGAATGTAGTCTTGGGTGAGAACTTCGAGCATAGCGCTGCGAGTGATGCGGGCAACGATCGCCAGCGGAATGGTTCCCAGAGTCAAAGCTGGCAAGATCAGATGCGACAGCACATCCGCCAGGACGGATAGATTCAGATTTAACAATGCATCCAACCCATAAAATCCGGTGATGGGCTGAAACGAAAATCCAGTCTCGACACTGATCCGCCCACTCGGAGGCAGCCATTTCAGCGTGATAGAGAACAAATAGACCATCAACAACCCCAACCAGTAGACAGGCAGCGAAACCCCAATCAGCGACCCACTCATTAGCAGATTATCCACCAGACGATCTTTATGAACCGCTGCCACAACGCCAGATGGGATTCCTAGAACGACCGCCACGAGCATGGCTGCGATCGACAATTCAAAGGTCGCCGCCCAACGACTGCGAATTTCATCTATCACAGGAATGCCGCTAATGATGCTGTTGCCAAACTCTAGTCGCACCATGTTTTCTAGAAAGGCAAAGTATTGCTGGTCTAACGGTCTGTCGAGACCCAACTGTTCTCTTAAAGCCGTGATCTGATCGGGAGTGGCTCGTTCGCCTGCCAGGACGATCGCCGGATCTCCAGGAATCAGCCGCAATAGCAAAAATACAGCGAAAGTGATGCCAAACAAGACAGGCAGCAGACCGAGGAGGCGTTTGAGAATGTATTGGGGCATATCGGAGGTGAGGAGTGAGGAGTGAGGAGTGAGGAGAGTGGAATTAAGAATCGGAACGCTTTCCTTCTTCGCTCAAGCCGATGATTGCAGTAATCAGGGTTGTGGCATCAAAGGGTTTTGACAAATAGACCTGAAAGCCTGCTAGAGACGGATCGGTGCGGACGGTTTCTAGAGTTTCGCCTGTCAGAGCGATCGCGGGCGTAAATTGGCCTATTTTGGAATCGCGATCACGCAACCGCTGCAAAACTCCTGCACCAATGCCGTCGGGTAGCCGAATATTACTCAAAAGCACATCGGGAAAGAAGGTTTCTAATGCCTGGAGTCCTTCTTTGACAGAGCCAACCGCAAGCACAGTGGCACCCTGACGCTCTAGTAGTACCATGAGGGCGGTGCGGGTGATTGCTTCATCCTCGACGATGAGAATCTGTAAATGGTTTAACCTTTGAGCAGATGTTGACAAAATATCTAATTACCAAAGTACTTTTAGGAAGTTAATTTCTTATCGTAATAAATTAACGCCCCTTTCGATAGATTGCAGAAATTATTAAGTCTATTTCTGTGAACGCTACGTCCTCTTCAAAAGAGTGCTAGTCCTAGAAAAACGCAGAGTGCAGCCCAGAGTCTACGGTTCCTTATTCATTTCACCCTATGGCCAGTGTTCGCTTAGATGGAATTACACGACGGTTTAGCAAATCTGTGGCGATCGCTGACATTACCTTTGAGGTGCCCGATGGTCAATTTTGGGTGCTGGTGGGCCCGTCTGGCTGTGGCAAATCGACGGTTTTGAGAACGATCGCCGGACTCGAATCTGCAACCTCTGGCAACTTGTACATCGGTGAAACGCTGGTCAACCAAGTTCCTGCTCGGCAGCGCGACGTAGCGATGGTCTTTCAAAACTATGCGCTTTATCCTCACATGACGGTGGCGGAGAATATTGCTTTTGGGCTGAAGATGCGTCAGATCGACTTCAAAACGCAGCAAGAACGCATCGAAACCGTCGCCCGAATTTTAGAAATTTCCCACCTGCTTGATCGCAAGCCTCGCCAACTCTCCGGCGGTCAACAACAGCGCGTGGCCCTGGGAAGAGCGATCGCCCGTCAGCCTCAAGTCTTTTTATTAGACGAACCGTTGTCTAACCTGGATGCTCAACTACGTGACGGCACTCGATCAGAACTCAAACAACTTCATCAGCGCGTTGGCATCACAACCATTTACGTCACCCATGATCAAGTCGAAGCGATGACGCTGGCAGATCACATTGTTATTCTCGATCGCGGCACCATTCAGCAAATTGGCGACCCTCAAGAAATCTACGCCCTACCCCAAAATCGGATGGTTGCCACCTTCTTGGGCAGTCCTCCGATGAATCTTTTGCCAGCCATCTACACAGGCTCAGGCTTTCAGATCGAAGGGCAGACCATCCCCTGTCCCACAGCCCTACCAGCCAAACTGAGACTCGCTTCTGGGCAATCTCTCGATCTCGGCATTCGTCCAGAACATTTGCAAGTCAGCCAAGACGCTGGACATCTAATTACCGAAGTCAGCCTGATCGAACCCTTGGGGCGAGAAACTCTAGTTCGAGTCAGGTTGCCTTCAGGGAATCGATCGTCCCTCAACGTTCAAACTCATCCTGATCTGCCTCTACACCTTGGCGATCGTCTCTCTCTCACCCTGGACTTTGACCATCTTTTTCTCTTTGACCCAGCGACAGGCGATCGAATGTATCCAATTAAAAGCAAAGAAATTTAACAGCTAAGACTGAAACATAAAGAGCAAAATCCCTCATCCCTCTCGCAAAGCGGATTACCCCCAAAGGGGGAACAGATCATCGAAGTTCTCACTCATCCCTGATAAAGCCCCTTTACCCACTCCCATTCTTTTGTCAGTCCGTCTACAAGAGAAACTTGAGGCTGATACCCCAAAATCCTCTGCGCCTTAGACACATCCGCCGCCGTATGTCGAGCATCTCCCATCGCCTTCTCAATGTGATCGCGACGAATTGGACGACCAACAATCTGCTCCATCGTATCGATCACTTCCGTCAACACAACCCGACTGCCGCCACCAATGTTGAACACTTCACCGATCGCTTCAGGAGTGGCCTCTGCTGCTAGATTGGCCGCGATCGCATCACTGACAAAGGTAAAATCTCTGGTTTGCTGACCGTCTCCGTAGATAGCGATCGGCTGATCCTCTAAAACCGCCTTAAAGAACTTGTGAAAGCCCATATCAGGACGCTGACGCGGGCCATACACCGTGAAATATCGCAGCGCACAGTAAGGCACCCCAAAATTTTGGTGATACAGCCCACATAGCCTTTCTGCCGCGAGTTTGGTGATGCCGTAGGGCGAGACGGGCTGGGGGCAAATCGTTTCAGCGGTCGGTAGCGTCTCGGCATTGCCATACACCGAGGAGGTCGAGGCGTAGATAAACCGTTTCAGATCTTGGGCATCCTTTGCTGCCTCTAGCATGACCTGTGTAGAACTAATGTTGCGTTCTGTGTAAAATCGAAACCCTTTGCCCCAGCTTGCTCGTACCCCCGCCTGAGCCGCTTGATGGTAGACCACATCGACCCCCTTTAAAAGCGACTGCCAATCGAGAAACTGAATGTCTCCCTCAACCAGCTTAAAGTTGGGGTGATCTGTGAAATTGGACACGTTTTTCCACTTTAGGGCAGGGTCATAGTAGTTGTTAAATTCGTCAACGCCGATCACACGCTCACCTCGATCGAGCAATGCCTCTACCAAATGAGATCCAATAAATCCTGCTGCGCCTGTGACGATACTTGTAACCATGTTTGTTTCCGCTAATAGATGAGGTTCTAATCTAAAACGTTGTGCCCACACGGTCGCCATTCCTCAATCTACCCTAAATAGATAAGCTGAATTTGTGAACCGCAGGAACACTCAAAAGTAGAAGAAATCGTAGGTTTAAAGATCTAAGGGGGCAACTCGATCGACAAACAAACACCCTAAATTTTAGTGAAATCTAACGCTTAATTTTGCTGACAATCTGTTGAAAAAAACCGGGCTTCTTGGGGGCTAGGGTCACTTCTACTAAAGGCTTTTCTTCATGCAGATAGCGGTAATGCTCCCAAATATCCCAATAGGGGCAACCTGGCTGAATCCGAATGCCTGCCCAATGTAAATATTGCAAAGGTTGATCAACGCTAGGATCAACTAATTGGTAGTTTTCAGTCCGAGTAAAATGACTGGTACCTCCCCAGTTTCCAGGTGCTCCGCCGGGTCTACGAATGATGTTGAATCGGCGGGCAATGCGCTTCAAAATCATGTAGTTGATAATTGGTTGGTCAGAAGTCTTTTGAGAGAAGTCAAAATATTCAGGATGGGCTGCACATTCCGCAAAGGTTTCGTAGATTTCTTGTTCAGAAACCAATCCTTTTTTGGAAGCCCAAAATCCACCGTTAAACATATCTTTCAAATCACTTTCGGTAAAGACGTTTTCCTCGACCACTTTGGAGGTAAAGACGTTTTTGATTCCTCCTAGATGCTGATAGTCACAGCAGAGAAAATCATACTCAGAAAAGTAATTTAGGTTGTCGATGATCTTCTCGAATACAACAATATCGGTATCAATGTAGAGAAACTCATCAAACTCACCAAACCAACAAGCCTGCTTGCGAAACTGGTTAGGACGCGCAAAAAAGTCACTGCCAAAAGCTTCATGAAGCCGCTTCGACAAGCGATCGATAAACTCCAAATCTCCATAAACTTCAACGCCATGTCGCTGCTTGAGAATTTCTGCAACGTTGTGATAGTTGTCGTCATAGGGAATTAGCACGATCGGTGTTTCTACGTCGTGGATGCGAATGCTATTGATAAGAGCGATCGCGTGATCCGTTACTTTATCGTTTGCAGTAATGTAAATTCCACGACTCATGACTGAACTCCTTGTGCAACTAACTTGATTTTTTCGAGAACCCGACTGACTAAACTGGGCGGCGAGGGTGGGTGGTAAGGGATGGGTGAGGTGTTGAAGACAGGTCTATTTTCAGGCTCGTTAAGGTAGCGATAATGGAGGAATAAATCTCGGTAGGGAAAGTCAACATTTTCGCCTGAACAAAGATTGCGAAACAGACTAGAGGACAATCCAATGTAGTGAATATAAACTAGTCGCTTGCCGTGATCATACAGAATGTGATCTTGTTCTGAAAAATGAGGCGAAGTGACACAGCAACCTGTTTTTTGGTCGGTTGGTAACTGTAAAGCAAAGTTGTAAATAGAAAGCTGCGATCGCATCACCATGTAATTGAGAATCGTCTGGTCTGGTGCCATGCAATACAAGACTTCTGCTTCTCCACTTTGCAGACTCTTCAGCAGCCAGTCCAACTTTTCGGCACTAAACGTATTCTTTTTTGCAGCATAAAGTCCAGAGCAAAAAATCTCAGCGTTGAGTCTTTCTGCTGAAAAAACCTTTTGAAGTTGGCGAGAAGCCGCCTCGTAAACGTGATCAATATCTCGATATTGGAAGTCGTAAACCACCCAATCGTGATGATTTAATTGCTCAAAAATGGGGGTTATATCTCCCATCAACAGCGTATCTGCATCCATGTAGAGAAACTGATCGAACGGGCCGTCAAATGCACAAAATCGCCGATGAGTGCCGATGCGATGGTAGCGCTCCAAACTGTGTTTTTGCCACTGTTGTTGAGCCGTTGGATGGCTATCCCAAATTTGCTTAACGTAGCGATCCCAGCGGTCGATCGACTCCTGATCTTGATAAAGCTGAACATTGGGTCTTTTGGCGATTTCCATCTCAATCCGACTGGTGTTGTTGTCGTAAGGATAGACACAGACCGGAAAGTCTGACCCCATAATGGCTTCGATGCTGTTGAGGAGAGCAACTAGCTGCTCGTAAACGTAATCATTGGCGAGGGTACAGATTCCGTTCATAGAAGGGATGAGGGATGAGGGATGAGGGATGAGGGATGAGGGGTGAACTAGAATTTTTGGGTGTAGTCGGAGAGCCAGTTTAGAAGGTTGAGCTTATGGAGGATGATTTGTCTGGCTTCGGCGATCGCTTCCTTGGCTTCATACCAGGCATCGGGAGTAGCGGTGACTTCTTGAATGTAGGACAGTCCTTTTTCGTCGAGACTGGGCAACCGTAGAAAGCTGCCCGGAGGGAGGAGCTTGTCGGCCGCCGAACCGCCGTAGTAAATCGGTAAACACCAGCAGAGCAGCGAATCCCAGAGTTTTTCACTCACATACCAATCATTGTCGGCGTAGTTCTCGATCGCCAGGTTGTAGCGGTAGGGTGACATCGCGTACCATTTGCTGTTGACTCTGCCCGTCGTTTGCGCCCAGTCCGGAAGTCCCCGTCCATATAAGTCAAAGGGCAATTGATTAGATTGCAGCAGGCGAAGAAAGTCTAGTCGTTTGCGGTGATTTTCGGTGCGGCTGATGCCTGACGTGATCCAGCTACAGGGGCGAATCTTTTCAGGGACGGGCATTTCGTTCAATTCGCGAAACGAGTTGTGGACGTACCAGATGGCAGGCATGTAGTCAGGGACAGGCGCAAAATCATCGGGCCCAGATACGTAACCGCAGTATTGTTCTGCTTGCTGATAGTTCCATTGATTGGCGTGAATGACTTCCTCTAGAGGCGGTTCTCGGAGCAGATAGATGATTCGCTCTTGGGGGACACCGCGCAGTTGGGAAGAGATGTCTGGCGGGGAGGTCTGCTTGCGAAATTTGTTGCGCCAGGAGGGTTGGGGAGTCGATCGCGGAAAATCAAACTGATACATCAGCAAAAAATCTGGCTGCGTTGCCGGGGCCTGAATTTGGATATTGCCCCACTGACCAAACGGGTAGGGAGTTTGCTGCCACAGCCAATCGCTCGGACTTGGATTTAGCCCTGCATAGCTGCTCAACATACCAACAATTTTTTTACTCATGTCCTGACTCATGTGCTTCGACCAATTTGATGACTAATCCACTAAATTGAGAAATTCAAAAAGAGGTGGGCCGCTAACTGACCTCTGTGACGCGGGGTTGAGGCGCAGATTCCACGGTCTGTTGGTTTGAGGACTCTAGCGTCTCCAATTCTTTGACCAGATGTAGGGCGGACTGATAAGCGTCTTGAGTAAAGCGAGTTCGCTCGTCTGCATCGTCGATTACACCATCGACCACCAATCGCAGTGACCCAATCATCGAGTTGAGCGAAGTTCGCAGTTCGTAAGAAATCTGAGTCAGCAGATCGTGATTTTTCCGCTCTTTGTCAGAAAACTGCATGTCGTGGAGCCGCGCATAGTAGCCCCCTTTGCGTAACAGGTCAGCGTGGGAGCCAACTTCGACAACTCGCCCTTTGTCGAGAACGGCAATCTGGTGCGCTTTCTGAATCGTGGAGAGACGGTGTGCGATGACTAACGTGGTGCGATCGCGGCTCAAGTCATCCAATGCCTGCTGTACCAATCGTTCAGAGACGGTATCCAGCGCACTTGTGGCTTCATCAAGAATCAGAATGTCGGGGTTTCGCAATAGGGCACGCGCGATCGCCAGTCGTTGTCTTTGCCCCCCAGAAAGCATGACACCTCGGTCGCCGATCGTGGTTTCAAACCCCTGGGGCAGTTTGATGATGAATTCGTAAGCGTTGGCGCGTTTTGCGGCCTCGATCACATCGTTGTCGGTGGCATCCTGGCGAGCGTAGGCGATGTTGTTGCGAACGGAGTCGTTAAACAAAAAGGTGTCCTGGCTAACAATGCCCATTGATCGTCTCAAGTCGCGTGGGTCAAAGTCTTTGAGGTCGGTGCCGTCGATCGTAATGCGTCCACTTGTCACGTCATAAAATCGAGGCAGCAAATCCGCCAAGGTGGACTTTCCGGCACCAGAAGATCCGACGAGGGCGAGGGTTGTGCCTTTGGGCAGCCACAGATCGATGTTGTTGAGCACCAGATCTTCGTGACCGGGATAGGCAAAAGACAACCCCTCAAATCGAATGCCTTCTTGAATTGGGCGATAAGCCTGGGAACCACTTTTCATAAACGGCTTGTTGTCTCGGCGCAAAAAATCATGCACGATCGCGACGCTAGGAGACGTGCTGGCAAAACTGCTGCGAATGCTGTTGAGTTGACTCACAAAGGGCAGCAGTCGAAACAGCAGCAGCAAATAGGTGAGCAAAACTGTTGAAAGGGAAGCCATCTGGTCGCGAAAGAAAAGCTGACCCAGAATGATGATCGCCAGCACCGTAAGAATCCCTGCCATCTCGTTGATAGGGCCAACCAGTGCAGTATTCGCCTGAGACTGAAATTCTGCTTTTTCACGCCGATGAATCAGTTGGTTGAGTTTGCGATGTTCTTGAGCTTCGTGACCCGTGGCTTTGACAAGACGGATACCGTTGAGAATTTCGAGTAGCGCAACCGAATATTCTCTGGACTGCTCTGAAAGTTCTCGCCCATAAATCTGAGCGCGTTTGACAAAGTAGTGATTGGCGAGCGACACCAAAAACAACAGTGCGGTCGAGGCTAATGTCAACTGCCAGGAAATCGCCAACAACAGGGCGACAAACACCAAAACAGTTGCCACCGTTGTGATCATATTGATCGCAGTCCGAATGGCACCCGCCGCTTGAGCCACTTCTGCACCGAGGCGATTGATCAAGTCGCCCACTTTAGTTTTGACGTAGAAGTCTAAATCTACATCCAGAAGTAGCTTCAGCCCTTCGTTACGGATGTCGTTGACCAGAGCGCGAGATAGGTGACTGGAGGATAGAGAACCCACATACCCAGTTATGTTTTTGAGCAAGATTGCCAGCAAAATCAAGCCCAGCATGATTCCAGCCTGACTGCTGCCTGCACTGCCATCCAGTCTAGAAAAAATAGGCTGCAAGACGGGCGGTGCGCCCCTAAAATTGACTTGTTGTCCTAGAAATCCCAGAATTACTGGGACAATCAGAACGGTACTCACGCCGTTGAACAAGGCTCCCGAAAATCCCAAAACGATCGTGGCAACAATCCAGGTTGGATAACGAAGGGCAAAGTTGAGGAGCAGCTTGTTGGGGGACATGCACAATTTCCAGATAGACAGCAAGTAAAGTTTGACAACCGTTGGGGCGCGGGTCTTTTTTATTTATCCCGTCATGACTTGAAGTCGATCAGGTTGAGTAAAACAACTTCAAGAGCCAGGGATGAGAGAGGATACGGCGATCGAGCGCCCTTTTCCTGAAGGTGAGGAGGGGGGAAAGTAGAAAAAGGCACGTGGCTCCTTCATTCTTAAACTGCGATCGCGGATCGAATCCGGACGAGTCAGATTGTTGCAGATTACCCTGGTGGCGACTTTGTAGAGCGGAATTGGGGAAGTGGAGCCGGGGAATGGGTATTTTGAGTCTGTAGTCTCTCAGTAAGGTCGATATGAACCAGGATTTGATCAAACTTCCGCACTTGTTGGATGACGTTCCGCTTCCTGATTTGTTACCTCCGATCGTGTTGGTTGCGTTTACTCGTCCTGAGCTTTTGCAGCAGGTGCTCGTGGCGATTAGCCAACAGTCTTTGTCACCGCAACAGATCTTAGCCTTTGTGGATGGAGCAAGAAGCCCAAAAGATGAACTCTTAATCAATGAATGTGTTGCTTTATTAAAGGACTTCTCACAAAAAATTCCGGTTGAGATTGTGGTGCGTCCTGAGAATCTGGGCTGCGATCGCAATGTAGTGGCTGCCCTGACGGAAGTGAGCGATCGCTATGATTCGTTTATCTATCTAGAAGACGATGTGGTGCCCAATCCGGGGTTTTATGACCGAGTGTGTCGATTACTAGAAGCTTACCGAAATTATCCTCAAATTGGGTCGGTGTCGGCCTTTGCCAACTTTCCGAATGAGTTGGAGCCGCTGATCGATCGAGATTTTATCATCTCCAATCGGGTGTTTGCGTTGGGGTTTGGGATGTGGAGCGATCGCTGGAAGAAACTCAATTTAGCAAGTCAGCCCCAGGGGTCAAACCCATTCCAGAATTACTATCAGATTCCAGCAACGATTCAGACGAAACATACGTTGTTAAATCAGTTTTTTATCGAAAAAAATCGTCAGACAGATTGGGTGATCACGATGACGCTGAATACGCTGTCACACAATTTAGTTCACATTACGCCCAAAGTTTCGTTTGTCAAAAACATTGGATTTGGACACCCAGAAGCTAAGACTTATCGAGGCGCGGAGCCTGATTGGATTAATTTTAGATTTGATCCGGAGGCTCATCCCAACAGCTTGCCAGATCGTTTGGAGCTAATGGACGGATTGGCAAAACCGCTCAATGGGATGGAGCTAGTACAGCATTTAGAGAAGGCGAGCGGCGTGTGGTTGAGTGTGCCTGCGATCGCCCACTTTCTTCAAAAATATCCGGGATTGGAAAATATGAAGGCTTTTCTAAAGCTATTTCTATCCCGTGCGCCAGTCATGCTCAGACGTTGGCGAAGTGGTTTACCTGTTTAGATTTGGTGAAGTCGTTTGCTACGGTTGAAATAGCGATTAGCGATCGACCTTAAAAAACACTTCATAGGGCAAAAAGAACCGCCTCAAAAAGCCATGAGGCAAGACCTTTCCGCCATCTGCATCGATCGGCAAATATTGAGAGCAATAGGCTTCCAGGGCTTGTCGCTTTTTAAGTTGGACGGGCTTGATCGAGAGGCGACAGGCACCCGCTAATTCAGATAGCTTGACTTCTTGAAAGAGCCGCGTTTTCCAAAGAATCCAAATCGGATACTCAAACAACTCGATCGCTTGTCCTGACGCTGTGATCGCCTTCTTAACTAAGGTGTGAGTCACTTCATGGTCGGCGCTGCGATCGTGACGGTGAGTGACATAGATTTCACCCGGTTGAAAGTCGTGAATAATTTGGGTTAACTGATCGGTGGCTCGTTGGCGATCGCTGTCTGTTGTGTATCTCAGCTTGCCGTCTCGGTGGTCGAGAAAGTGAATCTGATCTGCCTCTACGCCCAAAATGGATAGGGCTTCTAGCGCCTCCTGTTTGCGGATTGGAGCAATTTCGCCCGACTTAAAGTTGGGATGCCAGAGATGAGAAGCCGCCCCATCGGTGACAAATACAATTTGTACGGGGGTTCCCTGTTCTCGCTTGAGGGCGATCAATCCCCCACAGCCAAGGGTTTCATCATCCTGGTGAGGAGAGACGATGAGAGCCGATTTTTGAGAAAGGGCGATCGCCGGACTGCTCACCGCCAGCCCTAGATACTGAAACCAGCACAGCCACGCAGGAGATTCGTATTTTTGAAGCCAGTACAGTTTATTTTGAATTCGATTCAACAGTTTTTTCACAAATCAATTGCTCTAAAAGTCTGAAATAATGCTTGATAAAATGGTGGCCATCGCATCCACGCTGTAGTGTTTGACGCATCGTTCTCTAGCGCGTCGTCCCTGCTCGGTGGCTTCCTCTAAATGTTGAAAAATCCAGGAAATTTTGTCAGCCAATTGTTCTGGAGAACTGGGCGCAACGAGATATCCGGTGTCTCCTAAAATTTTGGGCACGTCGCCTACCGTGGTTGATAGAACGGGTTTTGCCATCGCCATCCCGTCAGTCAGTTTGAGCGGAAATTGGGCCGTCGTCGCTGGGTCATCCCGTTGAGGAATCACGATCGCATGAGCCGCCGAGACAATTTCGGGCATCGATTCGTAGGAGGCTTTGGGCAGCTTGATGATCCAGCGTCCCCATTTCTCGATCAGTTGATTGTCGTAGTCGTCGTAGGGACTGCCGCCCACAATGACTAATCGCAAATCGGGCTGATTCAACAAATCCAGAGCGGTCAACACGTCTTCTAGCCCTTTGTAGGGACGAGGCGCACCTGGAAACATCAAAATTCGATACTCAGAAAGACCATAGCGATCGCGGCTAACGTGAGGATCGTAGCGATCGGGGTCAAACAGCGTCGTATCCTTGCCGTTGGGAATGTAGACACCGCCAAACCGTTTCTGCATGGCTTCTGTATGAACGGTGACAACATCGGCACGAGAAACAAGCTGCTCCGCCCACTGGAGGTAGAGGGGATGATCGGGGTTTCGCAGCGCTCCGTCTGATTTGAGCAAGTCTTTAGCGAATTGCCGAATGTTGGGACGGTATTGCCAGCGATCGCCGCCATGCCAACTCATTTCCCAATCGTCGATGTCTGAAATCACCGGGCGATTGCTCCGTCCTTTTTTGAGCAGTGCCAGCCCCAGACTCGTCAGCTTGGTTTTGTAGGCGTAGAGCATATCGCCGTCAATCTGGTCGAGTAGCTGTTTGGCGTTGGCAAAAAAAGCGGGATAGGGTTTTGCGGGAATTACTTTGATCGGAATCTCAGATGTGAAGGTGGCGTGAGCGTGTCCTTCAAAGACAAAGCCAACGATTTCAACCTCGTGTCCAATCTTTCTCAACGCCTGACTCAGCAAAAAGGGGCGAACGGCTCCCCCACCCCACCGACCAACGCCACTCTGGGATAGATCGCTAACGATGAGTGAAATCTTTTTCATTCCAGTAGTTTCGGAAGTTGCTCTGTATCCAGGTTCCCAAAATTTTTGAGAAGTCGGGATTTTTACCTTTGCGGGGTGCGTTTAATCAGTAAGTTTGACCTGGCCCGCCAGAATATGATCAAAAATGCGATTAATTCGACGGCGATCGTTCTCAGTTGCTCTCTGATTAGACAGTAGAATCGAGGCCAAATGAAGATATTCCTGACGATTGAGTTGCCCTGATTTTAAGATTGTCTCAATGAGATGGGGGGTGGGCAGATGCGATCGCGGGATTGCCACTCTTACCATAGGTTTAGTTGAAGGGCCCGCAGGCCAGTAGATGCTGTCTCATTTTTGACGCAGGAACGCTTATTTGGGCGAAGTAGCCATCAGTGAATTGTAAAAACTTGATGAACTTCTCTCTAGATCGATTCTCTACACTTAAGTATTGACTGCCTGTATCCAAAACCACACACAAGCCCAAAAATTGGAAAGAATGCAAATCTACCGACTTTCTGCCCTTTCAGACAACTACATCTTTTTGCTGCATGATGTTCGGCGTAATATTGCCGCAGTTGTCGATCCGGCTGAACCTTACCCAGTTTTACAGCAGCTTGATAAACTTGGCGCAGAATTAGTTGCCATTTTGAACACGCATCATCACGGAGATCACGTTGGGGCAAACTCGGATCTGTTGCGGCGGTTTCCCAAAGCGATCGTGTACGGCGGCGCAGAAGATCGCGGTAGAATTCCCGGACAAGCGGTGTTTTTGCGAGAAGGTGATCGGGTGGAGTTTGGCGATCGAGTGGCAGAGGTGCTGTTTGTGCCGGGACATACTCGCGCTCACATTGCTTATTATTTTGCAGCGAATGTGCCTGGTCAGTCAGGAGACTTGTTTTGTGGAGACACGTTGTTTTCGGGCGGCTGCGGCAGATTGTTTGAAGGCACTCCGGCTCAGATGGTTCAGTCGCTGACCAAAATTCGGGCATTACCGGACGATACAAACGTTTGGTGTGCCCATGAGTACACATTGAGTAATCTAAAATTTGCGGTGACGGTCGATCGTGGCAATTCTGCTTTAAATGCGCGTTTTGCAGAAGTGCAGTCTCTCAGAACCCACAATCAACCAACCATTCCTTCGTCGCTCAAAATTGAGAAACAAACGAACCCCTTTTTGCGTTGGGACGATCGTGCCATTCAACAAGCGATGAATAGTCAAGACGTTGTGCAAACCTTTGCGAAGTTGCGAAAGAAAAAAGATGTGTTTTAGAGATGGGCAATCCAGCGCTTTTCGACCTCCAAATCTGTTCGCGAATCTTGCTTAAAGCAGCCATCCAAATTACTGTCAATCTAACATCTATCAGAAGACAGATATCGTAAACTGTCAGCCGCAATGCTCCATTCAAAAATCCATTTCTCTGAAGCATTGATTTTTGGATCAACTGAGCAAAAGAGTTAAGAACTTTCTCTATTGTTCACAACTTAAGTGTGTTCTAAAGAGATTAGAAATTTCAAGAAATAATGACAAATAAAATTTATCTACCGATGCGTTAAATCTCTGTAGAGATGTTGATTCTTCAATACTTTTACGGGGTTTCACCTATGATTTCTTCGTATTTTCCCTGAGTTTTGAGCGTTACAATTCTACGATCGTCTCAAATTTGTAGCAGAACTAACAATCTGCAATTTTTTGCCGCAGTATTTTCAAATTGCTAACCAAAGGCACACAGCATTAGGCTAACCTCACACATCGACAAAGCTTTCTACACAGCATCAGCGGTTTTGCTCAAAGGAATTGCTGGACATAGAAGGGACTTCTTAATAGATGGTCTGCTCTATGCGATCGGCTGATTAAAGGTTTTGTTCGTCTTCAAGTAATTTAGTTAAGCCAATTTCTTCACGGATTCATCAGGAGTGTGTATGAAGCAAAGCTTTTTGAGAATGGTTGTCTATCCTCTTGTCTACAGATCTACAGAATTGTCAGGATTGACGATCGCCAATTGAACGAAGTCATTGACTAACTAAAAGCTTGCTGCTTTCTAATGTGATGGAGAGTTTGTTAACTCAAGCATTCCAGGCAGTTGAAAGCGTAGGAAATTGAGAAAGTTAGCCAATTTTGAGAAGGTACAAGACGCTTTTCTCAAAGTCTGGTGAGGTGTTACTGTGCGAACTTTTCAAGCGAAACTCTGGCTTGTGAAAGTTTGTAGAAGTCTGGTGCGTTGAGAGTCATCTACCGAGTGGAGGAGCGATCGTGAAACGTCGAGATTTTATTGTTCAGGTGGCGGCAGCGGGGGGTTCGACTTATGCCGCGATGAAGGCGTTGGACTTGTTTGGAGAAAGCAATCCAGCCGCTGCTCAGGGCAGAGAGTTACAGATTCGACCGGGGCGGGGGGCGCGAGTCATTATTTTGGGAGCCGGACTCGCAGGCATGACGGCCGCCTATGAACTTCGGAAGGCGGGCTATCGATGCACCATTTTAGAAGCGAGAAATCGATCGGGCGGACGCTGTTGGACAGTGCGCGGTGGCGATCAGATTGTGGAAACAACGGGTACAGTTCAGACGGCGCAGTTTGCTAAAGGAGAATACTTTAACCCTGGCCCCGCTCGGATTCCTCAACATCACATCACGATCGACTACTGCCGCGAATTGGGGGTCAAGCTAGAGATTTTTGGCAACCTCAACTATCAGCAGTACTACTACAACGAGGGCGTTCCGGGTGGGTTAGCAGGGCGAAAAGTGAGGGCGCGTCAAGCAAAAGCTGACATCAGAGGCTATCTTGCAGAACTGTTGGCCAAAGCTGCTAATCAAGGCGCGTTAGAGGCTCCGCTCAGTGCCGAAGATCGAGAAAGATTGGTGGTATTTTTGAGAACCTATGGGGGACTTGATCCTGACTTGTTTTACCGGGGGTCAAGCCGTCGTGGATTTGATGCCGAAAAGCAGGGAGCGGGCGATCGTCCCGGTAAGTTTGAAAGTCCCTATTCACTCAGTGCGCTGATCAATCAAGGATTCGCTAATTACGAAGCATTTGAGCAGGGCTACGACCAACAGATGTTGATGTTTCAACCTGTAGGAGGATTGGATCAAATCGCCAAAGCGCTAGAGCGAAAGGTACGATCGACCATTCAGTTTGACGCTGAAGTGCAAGAAATTCGCAAAACACCCAACGGAGTGCGGATTGTATATAACCAAAATGGCAATGTGCAACAAGCCGTTGGAGAGTATTGTATTTGCACCATTCCGTTGACGGTGTTGAGCAAGATTCCTGCTGACTTTTCGCCAGATATGCAGGCGGCGATCGCGGGTGTTGAATATGCCGTCACTGGTAAATCTGCCCTGCAATTTAACCGTCGCTTTTGGGAAGAAGATGAGCAAATCATGGGCGGTATCACGAGTACCAACATTGGTTTGGCGACGATCTGGTATCCCTCTTATGGCTATCTGTCTCGGCGCGGTGTGGTGGTTGGCTACTACAACTTTGGAGCGGTGGCCGCAGAATTTGGAGCATTACAGCCTGGAGAACGAGTACAGCGCGCCCTAGCACTAGGTAGTAGAATCCATCCACAATACAACAATCACTTTGAGACGGGCTGTTCGATCTATTGGCCCAATGTGCCTTATAACTTGGGCGGCTGGGCGACTTACACAACCCAATCTCGCCAACAGTTTTACTCCAGACTCAATGCACCAGACGGCAGGATCTATCTCGCAGGTGAGCATCTAAGCTATCTAACAGGCTGGATGGCTGGTTCATTTGAGTCGGCGCGAGTGGTAGTGCAGCAGATTGGAGCGCAGGGTTAGAGGAGGTGAGCAGTGAAGAAGACGTTAGATAAAAGACAAGAGACGTTAGACAAACGCAACAGACGTTAGACAAAAGACTGAAGACTTAAAACACTTTCCTGATGAAAGGTGATGTGCAACTTCTCTGAGTTCTCATTTAACTTGACGTGAATTTGATGAAATCTTTAGCAAAAAAACTTCATCGAATCGAATTCACTAGCTTGAGTTTTTGGCATCACTTCGCGTCTATTCAAAGTTCAAAGTCTAAAGTCTAGAATCCAATGTCCAGAGTTCAATTGAAGATCAAGTAAGTAAAGGAAACATCATGGCAAAGTGGTTTGGTCAGATTGTGAAAGGTAGACGCTGGTTAGTTGTTGCCGTTTTTACCATTCTGTTTAGTGTGACGGTGTTGACGGTGGCGGTGCAGGCGCAGACGGTGCGGCCGCCTAGAGTGGTAACGTTTACGCCGGGTGGGGCAACTTCTCCAATTTCTGCGGGTGTGGCGTTTCCCAAGGATGTAGGGTATTACTTCACCAGTGGAACGGTGCCGCCTGCCGTTAATTTAGACGCTCCTGCAACAAGCCGCGATCGCTTTGGAGACACCTATACTCAAGCTAAAGGTACACTGACTCGCATCAAAGAATTGTTAGAATCTCAAGGACTGGGACTCAAAGATGTGGCGTTTTTGATTTGCTATCTGGTTCCTGATCCCGCACTGAATGGACAAGTGGACTATCAAGGATGGTTTACGGCTTATGGAGAGTTTTTCAATAATCCAGACAACCCTGTTAAGACGGCCCGTTCTACACTAGGGGTACAAGGTTTAGTCAATCCAGGCTGGCTCGTTGAAATTGAAGCGATCGCGGTTTATCCTCGCAGGTAGACTCGATAGTGTTGAGACGTTTTTTCTGCACGATTCCCCCACTTTTTTATTGGTGATGCAAATGAATCTGATTGTAAAATCAAGCGCGATCGCTCTAGGGCTACTCATTAGTTTGGGTGGAACGATCGTCCTCGTCTCGTCGGCTGAGGCAGATACCAAAGCGCCCAATTCGTCAGGTGGCTCATCGGTGAAGGAAATCGATCAGGTGATCAGTTCTGACACCCAAACTTATCCAGAGTTGATGCAACAGGCTGAAACGTTGGCGACTCAATTGATCAATCGAGAATTGCAGAATGCTGCGGTGCAAACTGTTGTTGTGAGAGTTTCGGGCGATCGTTTTGGTAGTGTTGCGCCGATTTTGCTGGTCAAGGTTTCTCGCAAAGACTGGCAAGCCAAACCTAACATTCGCGACTGGTCGAGATATGCGGGTCAATCTTCTCAACAACTGTTGGGCTATCTCAATCCGCCTCCCCCTCAAGCGCCCGTTGCTTCGTCCTATACTCCAGAATATGTGCCTGAGACTGCACCTGCGGTGTCGTCGGGTGAGGCGGCGGTCTCTAATGGGTCGGGTCAGAGAAGGGCTGCTACGAGCAATCGTGCCGTCAATCCTTTGATTTCTGGGTCAGTGCCCGAACCTAGCGATCCGGGATATCGGTGATTGGTCTAGTCCTCACAAATCGTTTAGAAGAGCGTTGCTGAATTTGTAATGGATGGTAGAGGAATTACTTCTACACATTACTTGTCAGCAACGCTCGATCGTTTACAGTTCAATTGTCTTTTTGTTGTGCAATTCCTCCAAATGTATGAGTGAACCAGCCCCCATGACAATATCGAACTTCATTAAAGACCGTTGAATTTGATAGCCCGCTAACACGCGAATCACTTGATATTCAGTCGTCAAATCGCTCGTGCCATCCCATTTGAGATAGGCTAATTGATTTGAGGCAACTTCACTCAACTGTTCAACGAATTCGTCAATACAATTCCTGACATCCGAGAGAATGCCAGAGGGTACAAAAATCAAACGCTCTTGCAAATCCAAGGTAACGGTGACTTGATAGTGCCTAACTAATGAGCATTGCAACTCAAAGCTAAACGAAACCGAGTCAGGAAGGTGTCTCCTAACGGCCATGTTGTTTTATCCTCTCTATTTAGTTCAAAGAGGATAGGAACGCTGACGGCTCAAACGTTCCCCCATCGTATGAAGTGTATGCAGGATCTTGATTCCAACCTTTCAAGATCCCATCGCAAAGCAGACGTAGTACAATCATGAACGCCTCCGAAGTTAGTTCGTGTAACTTAGGTGGAAGTCCTCGGAGGTCTGATCGGCTAAATCAGATTTCCGGGGCGTGATCTCCACCTGCGGAATATCTTACACAGATTTTTGATTTTTTGGAATACTGAATTTTAATTGGGCGATTAACTAGATGAGGTGTGCAGCGATCGGGTAACTTCCTGGGTGTTCCTGTCACAACAAGTGTCTGAAGTATCAAAGGGACAGTCTTTTTTGAGTGGAAGCTATGCTGAAGTTTTCCGCCTATCTGCCTAATCACACCCGCTATACAGAAAGCTTCTGCCGAGCCACCCGATTTTAAGTGATATGCAGAACTTGTCAGCCTATTCACCCAATTTAGGATGATCTGTGAAACTTTCTCTCTAAAAAACTATGCCGTCTCAATCTTGCGTTTTAGATGCTCTTGCCCCCACTCACACAAGGGCTTAAAGATGGGTATGAGCGTCTTACCATAGGCTGTGAAAGCGTATTCGACCTTTGGAGGCATCTGTGAAAGCGCTATACGGCTGATAATTCCATCTCGCTCTAGTTCACGCAGTTGCTGGATCATCATTTTTTCAGTGATCTCAGGAATCGATCGCTTCAATTCGCTGTATCGCTTTGCTGAATCCTTCAGGTGCCACAAAATTAAGAGCTTCCACTTTCCGCCCAGGACTTTTAGGGTGGCTTGTACAAACAGTGTGCCATCGTTTTGTTCTGGTTGCATGAGAATCACGTTTTAATGAGCAATAGGAACTTACAAAAAAGTAAGTACTTCCCAAAAAGTCAGTTAAAGCATACCGTGTTACTGATGAAATCTCCCTGTTTCGAGCCTAGGAATAAAGCCATGTCTTCACTGAAAGGAAAAGTAGCATTAGTTACGGGTGCATCACGGGGCATCGGACAAGCAATTGCTGAACGTCTGGGGCGCGAAGGGGCAAACGTTACAATTACCTACGCAGGCAATCGAGAGAAAGCGGAAGCAGTGGTTACTACAATTCAGAGGAATGGAGTAGAAGCGATCGCGATTCAATCAGATATCAGCAATGTTGAACATACTCGTAATCTATTCGACCGAGTTCTCAACACATTTGGTCAGGTTGATATCGTTGTTAATAATGTTGGGGTGTCTGTCTATAAACCCACGATTGACATGACTGAATCTGACTTTGATCATGTCTTTAACACCAATGCTAAAGGAACTTTTTTTGCTTTACAAGAAGCAGCGAAGCATCTTAGCGATGGTGGACGGATCATTAGTTTATCCAGTGGTGCAACCAAGCAAAGTATTCCGATGGGCGGACTGTATGCCGCTAGTAAAGCCGCGATAGAACAGTTTAGCTTTGCCTTGTCTAAAGAGCTAGGGCAGCGAGGCATTACTGTCAACTTGGTATCGCCAGGAGTCACGGCAACAGACGGATTGATTATGCCTGCTGATGCTTTGAACCACTTAATTCAATCAACTCCACTAGGACGGCTTGGACAAGCTACCGACATAGCAGACGTAGTTGCATTCCTAGCATCTAATGATGCTCGCTGGGTCAATGGTCAAGTAATTCAAGTGAATGGCGGCATTCTGTAAGTCAGTATTAAAGGAGTCAATTCATGAATGTGCAATTGGAAAATGGATTCCCAGTCAATCCTATTCGCGTTGATAATGGAATTGTGCTGATCAATATATTTACACTCGATCCTGACAAGGCTGAACAATTTGTTGCTACACAAGTTGGCGAGTACAAAAGATTAAAAGGTCAATTTCCGGGTAGTTACACAGCCAATCTGCACATTAGTCTCGATCGCACACGAGCAGCTAACTATGCTCACTTCACATCTGTAGAAGATTATGTTGCCATGCGGAATAGCCCTGAGTTTGCTGATCATTTGCAGCGCCTCCAAGGGCTTGTGATTAAAGCAGAACCCCAACTCTATCAAGTGATCTACACACAACATCTTGATATGCCCACCTCTGAAGAACCTTTACCTGCTTTGCCTAATCCAGAGTTTGCACCAAGCCTTACACCACCTTTGCTCAGTTAACACCGTTCAATTAGATTCATTTACTGAACGGCATAACGATCCCGTTGCACACCGATCAGATAGAATTGTTTCATCAAGTCCGAAAGGTCGCTAGTGACAGGTGAACGGGAACGTTATGCATCTTAGAGCGCACACTTCTTCGCTGAAATTGCATTTAGGTTGAGCTATATCGTCTTCACTCCCATTTAGTATTCGCCTGCTTACATCTGAAGACTTGGCGCTGATGGAATCTATGATGACGACCTTCGGTAAAGCATTTGATGAGACGGAAACCTACACAGCAACACGCCCAAGTGAAGCTTATCTCAAGCGTTTGGGCAGTGATTACTTCATCGCTCTTGCAGCCTTGAAAAATGGCTCGGTAGTGGGTGGAATCGCCGCATACGAACTTCAGAAGTTTGAGCAGGAGCGCAGTGAAATTTACATTTATGATTTGGCTGTCGCAGAGGCGCACCGACGCGAGGGCATTGCTACGGCGTTAATCCAAGAACTCAAGAGGATTGCGTCAACGCGAGCAGCCTATGTCATATTCGTGCAGGCGGATGTCGAAGATGCACCTGCCATCGCGCTCTATACGAAGTTGGGAGTTCGCGAAGAAGTGCTGCACTTTGACATTGCAGTTGCAGGTGATGATCGCACTGCATAACAACCTCAATGCACACCGACCAATGCCAAGTTGTCTATTGAGCGTTCTAGGCTTTCGCGGCGGGTGATTGGGAACGTTCGATCTTCACAGATCGCCACCTCGATCGCTGAACTTCTCTCAGTACTCAGAGTGAACTAATGGTTTCACGATCGTCCCTCTCATGGAAGCCTTCTTCAGGAGAACTCAAGCTCAAGTCTCTGGAATGAGTTCTCTCCGTACCATGCGCCACTAAAACTGAGGTGAATTCGATGAAATTCCTCGCTGTAGCGATCACTCTAGGCAGCCCCCTAAATCCCCCAAGTTTGGGGGACTTTGAGCAAGAAATCCTGTCCGAAAGTCCCCCAGATTTGGGGGGTTGGGGGGCAGAAGCGTTAAATACCGAAGCGAAAAAACTCTATCGAATTCACGTTAAAACTGGGGCTGACTCAAACTTCGACTCAAACTTCACAAAATCATCCTTGCTTCTTCAACGTTGAAATATTGCGTCTACTTAGTTGGCGTTCTGTAGAAACACTGCCAAACACTGTAGATCAGCAAGACCTGTGGAAGGCAAAGTTATTCTTCGTCTGCGTCAGTCTTCATCAAGCGATCGATGTCATTCTTCAGCGACTGAAGCGACTGTTGACGAGTCCGGCGAGATTCTTGGCGATACTTCTTGGTGTCTAGCCTCGGTTCGTACTTTGCCTCGCCCTTACCTTTTGATTTCAGCTTCATTACTGCATCGGGGTCAGCCTGCTGATTGAGTTGGGTTTGATAGTCGATCGCTTCCCCCAAAAAGTTCAAATAATGTTCATATCGCTCCCAATCCCCGCGCACGACACACCCCGGCTCGTCTCGATGAGAGCAATCATTAAACTGACAACGTGCGATCGCCAGCCGCTCTCGAATCTCAGGGAAATAATTCGCCAGTTCTTCAGGAGCATAATCGACATCAGGCTGATTAAATCCTGGAGTATCCGCCAACAATCCGCCCAGCGGTAGCTCAAACAATTCCACATGGCGCGTCGTGTGCCGACCTTTTGCCAGCTTGCCCGATACCGCTCCCACTCGGATATCTAGCGTAGGAATGAGTTGATTGATCAAACTCGATTTACCCACACCAGAAGGGCCCGACACAATGGTAATTTTCTGATTGAGACGATGCTGAATTTCGGTTAGCCCAATCGCCTGTTTCACACTAATAAACAGTGGCTCATATCCCCATTCAGACAAGCGTTTCCACCAGTGGTCTTTTTCTTCAACACTCGCTAAATCGCTTTTACTCAAGCACAGACAAACTTCTATCTCGATCGATTCAGCTTTGACCAAAAAACGGCTCAGTTGATAAGGCTCGATCGTCGGTTCCGCCATCGCAAACACCAGCAGAATTTGGTCTGCATTGGCGATCGGCGGTCTGTCTAGTTGCGATCGACGAGGCAAAACCTGGGAAACTACGCCGCGCTTTTGTGCCCAGTCAGGTTCCTCTACCAAAACGCGATCGCCCACCATGACGCGCTGACCGATTTTTTTGAGCAGCGATCGCCGCGTACAGAGCAAAACAGGCGGTTCTTCAGTCTCAGAATCCAACCGCACGGAGTAGTAGTTTGCTTGAACAGCCACCACTATCCCCGTAAGGGAATCTGACGGCGCATCTAGAACTTTTTCCGACTCAGAACTCATAACGTTGAGAGGGCGAATCACCGACGCACCTTAACCGCAAAAAATCCCAATCGGTCTTCGATCGCCTCAATGCGGTAGCCTTCCATCGTCAAACTGTCGGGAACCTGTTCGATCGGCTCTCCGGGGTCAAGCCAGACTTCTAATAGCGAACCGGGCTGCATCTGTTCTAACCGCAGCTTAGTGCGAACGAAATTAATCGGGCAGGGTGTGCCGCGCAGATCCATCTGCATATCAGGATTGAGTTGACTCATCCGCCAAAAACCTTGCCGAAGAATCCTTCAATGCCGCTCTTACCGATGCGATCGCCTCGCAGTTTAGCCAGTTTTTCCAGATGTTCCCGCTCCTCAGCACTGACGCGAGTCGGGATCTCAATTAGAATCGTGATCAGATGATCGCCTCGACTGACCGGATTCCCCAGTTTGGGTACCCCTCGATTCTCTAGCGTCAGAACCGTGTTTGGCTGTGTCCCGGCTGGAATAATCAATTCTTCGCTGCCGTCCACCGTGTTCACCTCAATGCGACAGCCTAAGATTGCCTGCAAATAGCTAATCTTGATCTCAGAGAGAATATTGATGCCTTCTCGCTGAAACTCAGCATCTTCATTGATGAACAGGTAAACATACAGATCGCCGGGCGGCCCATTCTTCTGCCCTGCGTCTCCTTCACCCGAAACCCGCAGTCGAGTGCCATTGTCCACACCTGCGGGAATTGTGATCTTCAGCTTCTTCGTTTCTTGCCGTTGACCATCGCCCCCACAAACCTCACACTTCTCCTCGATCACCTGACCCGTCCCATTACAGGTCGGACAAACCGAAACTTGAGTAAAGCTCCCAAACGGGGTACGCGTAGCTCGACGCACTTGACCTGCTCCAGAACAAGTCGGGCAAGTTCGAGCGCGAGTGCCGGGTTTTGCACCAGAACCACTACAGTTTGTGCAGCTCTCCAAGTGGCTGATGCGAATTTCTTTTTCTCCGCCGAAAACAGCTTCGCGGAAATCTAATTTGAGGTCGAGTCGAAGATCGTCACCTCGAACCGGCCCGCCTCTTCTGCGAGTGCCCGCTTGAGCACCTCCCGGAGCACCCCCCGCAAAACCGCTGAAGAAGCTCTCAAAGATATCGGCAAAGCCCCCCATGTCGCCAAAGTCTTGGTAGCCAGCCGCACCCGCAGCCGAACTGACCCCCGCTTCACCAAAGCGATCGTACCGGGCACGCATTTCTGGCTCAGACAGTACCTCGTAAGCGTGATTGATCTCTTTAAACCGTTCCTCGGCTCCCGCTTCTTTGTTGACATCGGGATGGTACTTGCGAGCTAAACGGCGGTAGGCTTGCTTAATATCTTCCTTGTCCGCTTCACGAGAGACACCAAGAATTTCATAGTAATCACGAGCCATAGAACGCTGCGTCAGGGTAGAGGGACTAGGGGATCAAACTTTTTTGTGAGGTAATCACGGATGCTTCAGACCTAAATTTAGCATTTATCTCAAGAATCGATGGAAATACGGATGGGGTTGTGGAAGGCAGCCACTCGCCAAAATCTTCCACATCCATTACCCTACAGGGTTATTTAGTCAACTGCCTCATAATCTGCCGTCATCGTGGCATCATCAAAATTTGCTGTTACTGTGGCATCGTTGTCAAAGTCAAAGTCAGGATCTGGGCTAGAGGGGTTTCTGGAAGTGCCGCCATTCACATCATTATTGTCGTCATCGTCATTATCATGGCTGGTGTCCCGGTAGACATCGGCTCCGATCGCAAAGAGAACCTGCTGTAGTGCGTCAATCCGTTGTTCTAGATCACTGACGCTGATTTTGAGATCAGAAATGGCGGTTTTGAGTTCGGCGACTTTCTCGTTTGCCTGAACTTTGAGCGTTTCGCTGATGCGATCGAGATTTTCGCGCATCGTCGTTTCGTAGGTTGAAAATAGATTGTCTGCTCGGTTTCGCAGTTCCACACGCCGCTTACGAACGCTGTCTTCATCAGCAAAGAGTTCGGCTTCTTGCTTCATCCGCTCAATTTCGCTACCGCTCAAGCCGCCTGTATTGGAAATTTCGATGCTTTGTTCGCGTCCGGTTCCTTTATCTCGCGCTGACACTTTAAGAATGCCGTTGGCATCGATATCAAACGCCACTTCGATTTGAGGAACCCCTCTAGGGGCGGGAGGAATGCCCGTTAGCTGAAATTTTCCCAGACTCTTGTTGTCTTTCGCCATCGCCCGCTCACCTTGCAGGACGTGAATTTCGACCGAGGTTTGCCCATCCGTTGCCGTCGAGAAAACTTGAGTTTTGCTGGTGGGAATCGTTGTGTTGCGCTCAATGACTTTGGTAGAAACTTCACCCAGGGTCTCGATCCCCAATGAGAGCGGAGCCACATCTAATAGCAGCAGATCTTTGACTTCTCCGCCCAGCACCCCTGCTTGAATAGCCGCACCCAGAGCGACGGCTTCATCAGGATTGATCGAGCGATCGGGCGCTTTACCATTAAAGAATTTGCGAAGAGCCTCTTGCACCGCCGGGACACGAGTCGAACCGCCCACGAGAATGATGCGATCGATGTCATCGGTTGTCAGTTCAGCGTCTTTGAGCGCAAATTTCATTGGCTCGATCGTGCTCTCTACCAGACTGGCGGCCAGTTCTTCAAACTTAGAGCGCGTTAGCTCCATTTCTAAATGTTTGGGGCCAGTGGCATCGGCGGTGATGAAGGGCAGGTTAATGGAGGTGCTTAGGGTTCCAGAAAGCTCAATTTTGGCTTTTTCTGCGGCTTCTCGGAGACGTTGCAGGGCCATTTTGTCTTCAGAGAGATCAATCGTTTCTTGCTTTTTAAATTCCTCCATCATCCACTGCACGATGCAGTCATCAAAGTCGTCGCCGCCCAAATGATTGTTTCCAGACGTGGCTTTGACTTCAAACACGCCATCACCCAACTGGAGAATCGAAACGTCGAAGGTGCCGCCACCCAAGTCAAAAACGAGGACACACTGATCCTGGTCTTGCTTGTCTAACCCATAGGCCAAGGCAGCCGCTGTTGGCTCATTAATAATCCGAAGGACTTCTAAACCCGCGATCGTCCCCGCATCCTTGGTGGCTTGCCGTTGCGCGTCGCTAAAGTAGGCTGGAACCGTAATCACCGCTTGCGTAACTTCTTCGCCCAGATGATTCTCAGCATCCTGCTTGAGCTTTTGCAAGATCATTGACGAAATTTCCTGCGGCGTATAGTTGCGACCGCGAATTTGCACATCAACAGTATCGTCTTTGCCTTTGACACAGACGTAGGGAACACGCGTCCGCTCGATCTGAGTGTCATCCCAGCGCCGCCCGATGAAACGCTTGATGCTGAAGATCGTGTTTTCGGCATTCGTGACGGCTTGACGCTTGGCTAACTGACCGACGAGGCGATCGCCCGCCTTACCAAAGCCAACGATGCTGGGGGTCGTCCGTCCGCCTTCAGAATTGAGAATGACGACGGGTTGACCACCTTCCAAAACAGCTACGCAACTGTTGGTCGTGCCCAAGTCGATACCGATGACTTTTCCCATAGCTCGCGGTGATGAAGGTGTATGAAGTGCAACGTAGAACTGAGTCTATGTAGATTTATGCAATCAAGTCAGCAATCTCTCCGTAAAATTGCAAACAATTTACAAAGTTGGCTAACCTACTCCGAATTATTCCCCAACTCAGGCTTTTCTTAACATTTGAGTCCTGATTGACTGACAAAACTATCAGCTTTCACGTCAACTCTTGTCTCTAGGGTCAATGGGAGTCAACCAAGTTTTGTCCCCTCCTCCAGTGACAGAGGGCTATGGTGAGGGCAGTTCGGTTCATTTGGCAAACGATTTGTCAGTCAGCCAATATCAGTCAGTCCAAACCCTGCGAACTGCCATCCTTTGAGCAGTTGGTTTCGAGAGTAACATGGGCTTTCAGTCAGAGCAACTTAACGATCGCGCCCTGAGTCAAGAAATTTAACCAAATTCACTTATTCAGCCGCTGTTTCTACACTTCCACCATCTTCGGGAGGGGCTGCCACTTTTACCATTGCATGACGCAGCACTCGATCACCCATCATGTAGCCGCGCACTAATTCTTCGATGACGGTGCCTTCTGGGTGCTCGCTGGTGGGCTGCCTCATGACTGCTTCATGTAGATTGGGGTCAAACTCTTTGCCCTCCGATCGCATAGGGGCTACGCCAACCCGTTTGAGACAATCGACCAACTGTTTGTAGACACTCTGGTAGCTCTTGTGAATGTTCATTTCCCCGTCGTTTTGGGGTTTGATGTGCGATCGGGCCCGTTCAAAATTATCGACGACGGGCAGCAGTTCGTTGATCGTGTCGATCTTGACTTTGAGTTCGAGGTCTTCTTTCTCTTTTTGAGTGCGTCTACGGAAATTCTCAAAATCGGCCGCAATTCGCATGTATTGGCTGCTGCGGTCTTCTAGCTGCGCTTTGAGGGCTTCGGCTTCGCGCTCTTTGGCGGCAAAAGTCGATCGCAGATCCATAAAGGCGGCTTGATAATCAGTATCATCCGTTTCGAGGACTGCTTCTGTGGTCAATGGCTCAGTGTCCAGTTCAGACTCGGTTTGAGCGCCTTGGGGGGCTTCGCCATTGTCTAAATTATCTGAAGACTGTCCAACAGTTTGAGTGTCTTCTAGCTGCTTTTCTTCTTCGATCATCGTGCGCTATTCCCCTGTAAAAGTCGTTGGCCTATGGCTCACATTTTCATCCTACGTGAATTACCACAAACTGACTCACTCTACAGTGCAGGCTTCCCAATTCCTCAAAGACTGCCTCTACAAACTCCATAATCCCTTTGGATTTGTAGTTCCTCCATCACAGAATTTTATTCTTAAGACCAAACTTTAAAGGCAATCGGCAGGGGCCGTTTTTGCTCGTCTGGTTTTCGTAAGCGCTACGGCGTGAATGGGCTGGAGTTTTGCATTACTTATTTGCATTACTTAAGCGAATACTTCAAAGAACAGAAAAAAGAGAGTTGCGTCTTGAAAAACTCCGACGAGAGTGATTGACACAGGGTATTATCTGTACTTAACTCGATCATCGCTTGGCTAGACTGCGAGTTCTCCTTCAGATTAAGCAGCATTTTTACGGCGATCGATGAAGTTTCTGTAAACCTTGTACGGCAGTTAGCGCGTCTTTCTAAAGTTTTGTGGGAATACTCTATAAGGAGATCTTCGTTCATCAGCTATGACTAACTCCTCATCTCAACGGCGTGCGCTTGTTGTCCAAAGTAACCTTTCCCCATTTGAAAATAAGCTGGTTCAGGCTGGCTATGCTAACAATGAGCAACTTAAGCAGGCACTCACCGAATGTCGAAAGTCTGGCAGACCGCTCACCCAGGTTTTAGTCGATATTACTGGGCAGGCGCTTCCTCCAGATCTGTTGCGGCAGTACAAGAAGCAGCAGCTATTTGAGTTAAAGATTCTCTATGGAGTAGAGTCGCTCGACCCCGAAATCACGCAGGTCGCCACCAATCAGGTTAGTCAACTGATCGATACGCTGATCCCGATCGAGCTTTGCCGTCGCTATCGCCTCGTTCCTCTGTCGCAAAGTGACAAACAGCCGCCCTTCGTTTTGGTGGCAATGGTTGATCCTGATAATCTAGATGCCCAGGACGATCTCAATCGCATTTTGCGCAACAAAGGTTTCAGTCTTCAGCGGCTGGTCATCACCCTGGAAGACTACAATCGGCTGATCTCCAAATACCTCGATGAGCAGGTTGAGCTTCAGAGACAGCTGGAAGACCAAGCGAAAGTAGACGTAAAATCTGACCTCGAAGGCTTAGAATCGCTTGCAGAAAGCGACGAGCAGGACGCTGCTGATATGGATCTGGATGCCGCTGATGCCGAGGCAGCCCCGATCATCGCCCTTGTCAACAAAATTCTGATCAAAGGGCTTCAGTTAGGAGTTTCTGACATTCACATTGAGCCGCAAGAAGAAACGCTGCGAATTCGCTTTCGCAAAGATGGTGTGTTGCAGTTGGCCTTTGATCCGCTGCCCAAAAAGATCATTCCCGCCGTGACCGCCCGCTTTAAAATCATTGCGCTGCTAGACATTGCTGAACGGCGCGTTCCCCAGGATGGTCGGATTCGACGCATTTATGACGGTCGTAAAATTGACTTTCGGGTGAGCACGCTGCCCAGCCGCTACGGTGAAAAAGTTGTACTGCGGATTCTCGACAACTCAGCTACTCAGTTGGGACTCGACAAGCTGATCACCGATCGCACTTCTCTCGAAACCGTGCAGGAAATGGTTAGCCGTCCGTTTGGTCTGCTCCTCGTCACCGGGCCAACAGGGTCAGGGAAAACCACCACGCTCTACTCTGCCCTCGCCGAGCGCAACGCTCCCGGTGTCAACATCAGCACCGTTGAAGACCCCATTGAATACTCTCTCCCCGGCTTAACCCAGGTACAGGTTCTTCGGGAAAAAGGCATGGACTTTGCCGTGATTCTAAGAGCCTTTCTGCGTCAAGACCCAGACGTAATTCTAGTGGGTGAAACTCGTGACCGAGAAACCGCTAAAACGGCGATCGAGGCCGCTCTGACAGGTCACTTAGTTCTTACAACCCTGCACACCAACGATGCGGCGGGAGCGATCGCTCGTCTTGATGAAATGGGCGTAGAACCTTTTATGGTGTCGGGTGCGCTGCTGGGTGTGGTCGCTCAACGGCTAGTACGGCGAGTCTGTGATGAATGTCGTCTGCCTTACACCCCCAGTTCGGCCGAACTTTCACGCTTTGGCTTGAGCAGTTCTAGCGAGACTCAACTGACACTTTTTCGGGCAAATACGTTACAACCTCACGAAATTCAAGAAGCGCGATCGCAGGGCACCCTTTGTCAAAAGTGTAGCGGCGGTGGCTACAAAGGACGATTGGGTGTCTATGAAGTCATGAAAATTTCGGAACGGCTGCAAACCATGATCAACGAGGGCGCACCCACCGAACGACTTAAAGAAGTAGCTGTCGAAGAAGGAATGCAAACTCTCCTTTCCTACAGTTTGAATCTGGTGCGCGAAGGGTACACAACGCTAGACGAAATTGAGCGCGTTACCTTTACTGACACTGGGCTAGAAGCCGAGCTACGCGCAAAACGCAAAACCTCGCTCACCTGTCGGGGATGTGGAGCCGAATTACAGCAAGAATGGTTAGACTGCCCCTATTGCACCACGCCCCGGTTCCAAGATTAGCCATCCAGCAATCTACCCGCATGTGACAGCAGTTCGTCTATCGCCGGGTAAACTTAAGTTCAACGACATTGCTTAAAACTTGACAAACTGACCACTCCAAACAACCCCCAATTCTTAAGTAATCAAGGAGCAAACCGCATGGAATTGATGATTGAAGACCTGATGGAGCAACTCATCGAAATGGGCGGCTCTGATTTGCACCTGACTGCTGGTTTGCCCCCCTACTTTCGGATTAGTGGACACTTACAGCCGATCGGGGATCAAGTTCTCAGTGCTGAAGAATGTCAGCGCCTCATCTTCAGTATGCTAAACAACACCCAGCGCAAAAACCTGGAGCAGAATTGGGAACTGGACTGCTCCTATGGGGTGCGTGGGTTAGCTCGCTTTCGAGTCAACGTTTACAAAGATCGAGGCACTTATGCCGCCTGTTTGCGAGCCTTGAGTTCTAAAATTCCCAACTTTGAGAAGCTTGGACTGCCAGATGTCGTGCGAGAAATGTCTGAAAAGCCCAGAGGCTTAATTTTGGTGACCGGGCCGACGGGTTCTGGAAAGACTACAACGCTGGCAGCCATGATCGATCTGATCAACCGCACCCGCGCCGAACACATTTTGACGATCGAAGACCCGATCGAATTTGTCTATGAACCGCTCAAAAGCCTCGTTCATCAACGCCAATTGGGAGAAGACACTAAGAGTTTTGCCAATGCTTTGAAAGCGGCTCTGCGGGAAGATCCAGACATCATTCTGGTGGGTGAAATGCGGGATTTGGAAACGATTTCCCTCGCCATCTCTGCCGCAGAAACAGGTCACTTGGTCTTCGGCACCCTGCACACGAGTTCAGCTTCTCAGACGGTCGATCGGATGATTGATGTCTTCCCCGCTGAGCGCCAAACTCAGGTTCGGGTTCAACTTTCCAACTCTTTAGTCGCTGTATTCAGTCAAACGCTGGTGTCCAAGAAAAATCCTAAGCCGGGTGAGTATGGACGAATCATGGCTCAGGAAATCATGGTCATCACCCCTGCTATCTCTAACCTGATTCGGGAAGGAAAGACTGCTCAAATCTACTCCGCAATCCAAACAGGCGGCAAATTAGGAATGCAAACCCTGGAGAGAGTGCTGGCAGACCAGTACAAAGCAGGGCTGATTACGTTTGAGGCCGCAATGTCCAAAACTTCTCGTCCTGACGAGCTTCAGCGACTGATTGGAGGTACGCCTGCCGGGGCAACTGCGGGGGCCGTCAAGCGCTAGACTTCTCTAAACTCTGCGTATTCAATCTGCTCAAGAGAAGCTGTTAAAACTCTTAGCAGAAGTTCTTCAATTTCGACACTTGCCAGCAGAATGATTAGGAAGTCTGATCGTTCTTTTAGAACAAGGCTACTATCTGTAGAGTTCACTTTCTGAGCCTAATTCTTCATCTAGACCCTGAACTATGCCTACCTATGTTGCCCGCGTCCGAGACGCAAAAGGAAACGCCAAGCGAGAAAAGATTGTTGCTGACACCCTGGGAGAAGCCCGCTCTGCCCTGCGGGATCAGGGTCTTTTTGTTCAAGAACTTAAGGAAAGTGAAGGATTTAACGCCAACAACGTTCTTGATCTCAGACAAATTCAATCTTCGATGGCGACGGTTTCGATCAAAGATAAAGCCGTCTTCTCCCGTCAGTTTGCCGCCCTGGTCAACGCTGGGGTAGCGATGGTACGCGGGTTGGGGGTGCTGTCAGAACAATGTACAAACCCCAAGCTAAAAAAAGCTTTGGTGGAGATTAGCTCGGATGTGCAGCAAGGTACAAACCTTTCTGATGCGATGCGGAAGCACCCAGCCTGCTTTGACAATCTGTACACGAGCATGGTGCAAGCAGGCGAGGTTGGGGGCGTTTTGGATGAGGTCTTAAACCGTCTCGCCAAGCTGCTAGAAGACGTGGCTCGGTTGCAAAACCAAATCAAGTCAGCAATGGCTTACCCCGTTGTCGTCGGCTTTCTGGCAACGACGATCTTCTTGGGGATGACGATCTTTTTGATTCCTATTTTTGCAGGAATTTTTAAGGAAATTGGAACTGAGTTGCCTGCATTTACTCAATTGATGCTCAACATCAGTGAGTTTCTTCGCAGCCCAAATGTAGTGATTTTGATCATCTTGATTCCCTTGGTCATTTTTGCTTATCGGCAGTATTACAAAACGCGGGTGGGACGCGAGACGATGGATCGATTCTTCCTAAAAATGCCGCTGTTTGGCGATTTGATTCAAAAGACAGCGACGGCTCGATTCTGCCGGACGTTTGGTGCATTGACTCGATCGGGCGTTCCCATTTTGACCTGCTTAGAGATTGTGCGTGACACATCCGGAAATCAAATTGTTTCAAACGCGATCGACGAAGCCCGCAAAGAAATTCAGACGGGCGGCATGATCAGCATTGCGCTTCAGAAAGAACAGGTGTTTCCCTTGATGGCGATTCAAATGATCAGCATCGGCGAAGAAACTGGGGAACTCGATAAGATGCTAATGAAGGTCGCTGACTTTTATGAGGATGAGGTGGAGCAAGCCGTCAAAGCATTAACCAGCATTATGGAACCGATCATGATTCTCTTTCTAGGCGGCATGGTTGGTAGTATCTTGCTTGCGATGTACTTGCCAATGTTTAAAGTGTTTGAGACTCTCGGCTAGTCGAGACGAGTTTGTCTTGTGAGGTCAGAGGTTAGACGTTGAGAGATTGGTTCAATCTTGCGCTCTAAGATCTTCTGGCCTCTTTTTATTGAAATGGGTTTAGAAAAATGTCAGTTCAAAAATCTCAATACGAAGAACTGTTTGCAACCTATAGTCAGTCTTCAGAGGCGATCGCGCTCCTTAAACGTCATCGTCCCTATCTAGAGCTTTTGCCCAGTATGCGTCGCCCGGAGGAGAGCGTCATTACGATCCCGTTACCGATCGTCAAGATTCGTCATGTAGTGCCCTCTCCTAACGGGCACTCGATCACGTCGGTCGAGTCGCTGATCTTACCCTGTGAAATCTCACTGCTGATGTGTGACCCAGAGTGGAAAATCAAGACAGGTCGAGAAATATTTGTTTTTATCCACCAGCCCGAAGAAGATTTTTCTGACCTGTTGGGTCGGTGGCGACGCACTCAAGTGCTACTAGGCAAGGATTATGAGTGGGTGCTGCCCCCTCGCTATCAGCACATTCTTAACGAAGGCGCAGAAAAGATTTATCCTCTGTTTGTTGTGTTTGAGGAAACGCCTGATCGCATCAAACGAGGGCTTAAAGGCGCACATCTACCGTTTGTGACGCAAAATACCAGTGAGGAAGAAGCGGCGATCGAAGCCTCTCAAACTTCCGAGATTGCAACAACCGAGGAGTAGCTCTTTAAATCAAAAGCTTTAGTAGACTCTACTATATCTAGAAGCTTAAATTTTCTCAATCTGGAGAAGAATTCGTTTTCCGCTTAGACTGCATTCTTTGTCTGCGGCGGTTTGTAGCAATTACAGCCAGATCCACCGGAAACCCAGCTACCGGAATGACTTGATACTTACGGTCTTCCTCCAGCTTCTTGAGCTGCGTAAAGTCAACCCAGTGAATGCAGTCTACGGGACAGGTGTCGATTGCTTCCTGGATAAGTTCTTCTGGATCGCCATCTTGCCGAATTGCACGGGAACGACCATAGTCAGGCTCAATGTAAAACGTGTTTCGCGCAACATGGGCACAATGCAAGCACCCAATACAAGTTAACTCGTCCACATAGACCCCCTTTTGCCGAAAGGCACCTCCCAACTCTGGCTCCAAACCCGATCGGGCTTCAGAATCACGCAGTAAGCCGCCAAGTTCTGGCTCTAGACCTGACCGAGCAGAATTATCTGGATTAGGCAGTTGGGAGGAAGTAGACATCAGGCACTCCAGCGTTGTAGCACGAGACGAATGGAGCCGTCTTGATGACGTTGCTGCTCGGCAACTTGGAAACCTTTTTGAGAAGATTCCTGAACGATCGTGTGATAGGCGTAGCGCTGGGTTACTTTGCTGAGAAAGTAGTCAATGGGGCTGTCCTGCTTCCAATACTGCAAATCGGCAACCAGTTCGTATTCCTGACCGTTCCACGCAAAACCAATGTCGTATTGGTTATCTTGCTCGATCACAACTTCAGCAGTGTGAGTTAGACCTTTGTACCCTCGAACGTCACAAGGGCCGGATTTCCAATCAATCTTTAAATCAGTCAAAGCAGACTTCAAAGCGGGAAGGTTACGGATCTGAGTTTTAATTTGGCTAAAGTGTGACATGGCTAGTTATTAACGAGTTGACTTGTTTTAATCGGACAAAACTTTTTACCAGTCGCTAAACGTCGCTTGAGTCGTGACGGTTGCTGACTGCTGAACGGTCGCAAAATATTCGGAAGTCTGCTCCTGCGTAATGACTTGGCCAAGTTGAGCTTCGATCGCTGCTGTGACCTCCGCGCAAGACGCTCCAACGATACCCGTAACCTTCTCCTGCACACGCCCGTCTGGAAATATCACAAACTCTAATGTTTCCATGCTTTCGACTCAATAACGATGGGACTTTTGGGCTGGTATCGTCGAAACTGAGTCAGTGAAGACCCACTCATTCCAACCAATTTTGACAAATCCACTTACTCCTAATTGAAAAGTTACAGAACTTAGTAATAGAAGAGAGTGGTGTCAGCATAAATGTCAGTTTCGCTTAACTTCAGATTGCAGTCAAGATAAGAAACCAATGAGTATTTATATAAAGATTTATATACTGATTTTTAACATGCTTCTTCTGTCAGGAGAGGGAGATGACAGAGCGATCGTGGCTCCCACTCAAACCTACGTATGAAAGATCAGTTGAGGATAATTATTTTACACCGTCAGTTAGAAGCCCTCTGCATTAAAGCCAATTCATTATTATTCTTCGTTCTAGGCTTAACGTCTCAAACACCTTCACCTTAATCGTTCTATTAAGCTGGACTGACTGCTAGTAGGGGGTCATGCCCCATAAAGATTGCTAGAAAACTTGAGTAACAATAGTTACCGTGGATGCTAATTCCACCGTGTTAATTGTTCTCTGAAGCTATGCAAACTGAGATGGTATCATCGATTCCTTTGGGAACTCTCCTCCGACAGCGCTACCTGGTCAAGCAGATTTTGGGTCAAGGTGGCTTTGGGCGCACGTATCTGGCGATCGATCAGGAGCGATTTAACGAATCCTGCGTCCTCAAGGAGTTTACAGTTCCCTATCAAGACGATGCCCTGGTCGAAAAAGCAAAGTCTCTCTTTCAACGAGAAGCCAGTACGCTCTACCAAATTCAGCATCCCCAAATTCCTCGCTTTTGGGCGGCCTTTGAAGATGAGCAACAGCTTTTTCTCGTGCAAGACTTTGTAAAAGGACAAACCTACCGCAGTTTGCTGCAAGCGAGAAAGCTTCAGGGAAGGCCCTTTTCTGAAGCAGAGGTTCTCCACTTTCTCAACCATTTGCTGCCTGTTCTAAGCTATCTGCATGATCGCGACATCATTCACCGCGATATTTCACCTGAAAACATTATTTTAAGAACCCCGGACACTGGGATGCTGCTTGGGCAGGCATCGATCGACAATTTGCCTGCATCGCTGCCTGTTTTGATCGATTTTGGCGCAGTGAAAGAGGCCGCGAGTCATTGGCCGATCATTTCAGCGATCACCCGCGTCGGCAAAGTAGGATATGCGCCACCAGAGCAGCTTCAAACTGGAAATGTCTCTCCCCACAGCGATCTTTACGCGCTGGGAGCGACCAGCTTAGTTCTCCTAACAGGTCGAGAACCGCAAACATTGTTAGACAGTCAGACCCTTTCCTGGCAGTGGCAACCCTATGCAAGAGTCAGCGATTTGTTAGCGACCGTTTTGCAAAAAATGCTGGCGTTGCAGCCCAATGAGCGGTATCAATCCGCACGAGAAATCTGGGCAGATTTGCAGCCTCTCATGGAAGAATCGCTACAAAGTACTTTGCTTAATCCGATCGCGGCCCTCCCTGACCCGGTTCATCAAGACATCGCACCCGCCGCTAGAGATATCAGCGCTCAGGTGAACACCACTATCAAAACAAAATTGTTTATGGCTAGTCATCCAGAAGGCGCACCCTCTCAGCCGCCGCCTAGGTCAAATGCCGCCCACCGACTTCATTCCCCTCGCAAGGTGGGAGTTGGCAGTGCGATCGCGGCCAGTCTTGTGGTTTCCCTGGGAATTGGAGCATATTTGTTTAAGATCACCCCGCCTCTGGGCACAACGCAAGCGATCGACTTGCAGGCAACGCGATCGACACCTCATCTCCCAGCTAGTAACGGACAACCCCAACGAATTGAGTTTCCGCCCAACGAGATTTCTGCAATGGTGCAGGGAAATTTGCAAGATAAAAACGCCCAACTCTACATTCTCGAAGCCTCACAGGGGCAGATTATGACCGTGACGCTAGAAGGATCGGGGGTCGTAATGGATGTCTTGCGATCCAACGAGCAGCGTGTCGATAACTCTGCTTACCAAACTCGCAATTGGATTGGTCAACTTCCAGTGGATGATCAATACATGATTCGAGTTACGGGATCGGGGAGTTATTCGGTGGATGTCGCGATCACGCCTCTATCACGGACTGAATCTTCAGAAACGCAGCGTATTAAATTTCCGCGAGGCAAAGCTGAAACTACGGTTACAGGCACTACTCAGCCCAACCAAATTCGGCGCTATATCTTGAAAGCAAAGGGCAACCAGATTATGGGCGTGAAGGTTTTGCAAGGAAAACACATCACTTTGAATGCACTGGCTCCTAATGGTCAGCGGGTAGGTGGAAGTTCGCGTCGATCGCGCGATTGGCACGGCAAACTAGCAGTGGATGGCGACTATACGATCGAGGTCTCCTCCCCTAAAGTTGGAGACTTTGCCCTTTCTTTTGAGGTCTACTAACGCCAATTTTCTGAACTTCTAACGAACTCGTAGGGAATGCTGATTGTGAGCATCTCCCTTTTTTATTGGGACTCATTAAAAACTTGGACGCTGCCATCTTGACCTAGTACAACCCGAATCACAACTGGACGGCTAGTTTTGGGGGGAGAAACAAAAGGCGAGTTATAGAGAGGCATCCCAACTTCGGGGCGATCGAGAAACAGTCCGGCCGCTTCGTTGAGGGGGAGATTTTGTTGTAGTGAGCCGTCGGAGTTGAGAACTAATCGGTACTGCAAATCTCCAGGAAGTCCTGCGGGAGGGTTCCAGCGCCCTTTGAAGTACTGTCTGACCTCAGCGACTTGAGGAATGGTGTCAAAAGCAGTGCTGTCTTTGCTAGGGGCTGCTGAGGCGGCGGCTCGTTCTTGCGGTTGGGCAGATTGAGCATTTGCGGGAGCGCGACTAACGCTGGCTCTAGGCTGACTGGGCGGAATTGGATCTGGAGAGGGATTTGCGGGAGCATCTTGAGGAAGAATTGGACTCACCGCAACAGAGCCTTCGGGAGGCTCGACAATTTTAATTTTTGGAGGCGTTTTGGGGGTCTGAGGAACCGTTACCTTGGCATCACCCGTAGCGCTTTGGGAGCCAGCAGAAGATGGAGACTCAGGGATCGCCAATACGGGGGGCGGAGCAGTAGGCAAGGGCAAAGGCGAAGGAGAAGCACTGGGAAGAGGTTGGAGGGCAAGACGCTGGTCAGAACTACTGGCTCCCTGACTCGTGGTTGGCGCTTGAGCCGTTTGGGACGTGGGGCGATCGAACAGTCGTAGTGCAGAAGTTGTCAACCCCACAGCAATTAAGAAGGTTGCGGCAATGCTCGTCCACGGAGGCGGATTTTTGAGCCAGTTGGGGCGATTTAGATTAGGCAGAGCCGTCACGTCAGCGGCATATTCATCCAGCGCCGTTGCTAGATCCGCTAATTGGACAGCACTAAGTCGGATCGAAGCCCCAGTCTCTTCGGTGGCCAACGTTCCCAGGAATAGCTCGTGAGAGAGGATGCCTCTGGGCTGGATCGAAAGGTCTGCGGTGAGATCGGAGGGGGCCAGACTAGGAGAATCTACGACAGCGATCGGGGAGACCGTTCCATCCAGGGTTGCGCCAAAACGCTTTGCTAAGTGTCTGTCTTGTAGCAGCGTATTGGACTGGTTGAGAAATTGCTGAACGTAGGTTGTGACAGTCTGGCAAAGGCTTTCTAGCTGAGACCGATCGCCCCGCACGGTCATCCATTGGTCTTCGCTGATTCGAGGGTCGTCAAAACTGAGTCTGAACCGCAGATGTTTGAGAACCGATCGACCTGCCCAGCGCGAGAGAGGGGAGTTTTTGGCTGAGATTTCTAATGTGCAGGTGGGCGGAGTGTACTTGCGGAGAACAGAGTTGGAAGACATGGGCAAACAGCAGGAATGGGGGTTAGGAGGTAGGAAGTGGGGTGTGGGGGATCGATCGCTCTAGCAGGGTCATCCACAGTCGCCGAACGCCGTTGGGGCTGCCATAAAAAAGCAGGTCGATCAGTAGTTTGAGTGCCAGATGAGTCAAGGTCTTAGTGGGGACTGTTTCTCCGTCTTCCATGCGTTCTTGATAGGTGTTGTGGAAGGCATCAAGGTAGTTTCCCAACAGAGAAGCTTCGTGGGGTTCGCGGTTTTGCTCGGTCAACTGTTCTAAAAGGGCAACGGCTCGACGAATCAGTTCATTATGCTCTTTTGCCAAATGACAGCTAATCAGAGAGAGCGCCCGCGCTTCTTCGACATCTAGCTTTTTGCGACCGCCTTGTCCTTTCCGCAAGGGACTGGATTGGCGCAGCCGCCAGAGAGAGACGCGATCAGCAATCATGGATTCTAGATTTAGATCAGTCGCCGCTTGCAGCATGGCCTCCGAACTGATGCCCGCGATCGCCTCCAGTGCCAGCAAGATCAGATCCAATTGGGCTTTGATATTATCTAGCTGATCGGGGTCAGGCTGAGAAGTCAGGGGAAGATCTTCCCATTGAGGGGTGGGGCTGGCGGGCTTCACGGTAGAGGTCATGTTTTCAGGATATGAGGCAATCTGAGCTAGGATGCGATCGTTACCAGTCTTGAAACAGCGACTTTCTGAGGCTAGGAAATGTTTCCGTTTGATTGCAAACCAATTTCAGTCTACCGATAGTGGTGTCGAAACTATTCACCCGATCGGCGGATTTGGAGGAATTTCAATCAATTAGAAAATATTGAGCCTTTCATTCAGCATCCTTCCATCGCCTACGGCAGCAGAACTTGTGTAAGAAAGTAAGCGATCGTAGCACTGCCGATCGGCACCGTCAGATTATCAATGCCGTATTTTGAGAAGGCTTCTAGACTGGCGGCGATCGCTCCTACAATCAGAGAAATCAGCCAGACTTGCCAAAGATTGCCCTGAGTGGTCAGCAAAATCGAGGCGCTGACGACAAAACTAATGACCGCCATTGCCGACGAGCCTTCCCAACTTTTTTGCATATTCCACAACTTATAGGGATGGCGACCAAAGCGTTGACCAATAATGGCGGCAAATCCGTCTCCCCAAGTCATGACGAGAATGCCCAGGGCGGCAAATTGCGGTAGATTGAGCGTCCAAAACCAGGCGACCAACACCCCAATGCTGACGGCATAAAAGAAGGTGCCTAGACTCTTGCGGCCGATGCTGTTGATGCTGGGGAGAATGGGAACGTAGTACGAGAGTAGCGCGATCGCGCTAAAGACGATCGAGGCCGAAACGCCGACCCACATGGGAATCTTGAGCCACCAGGCGATCAAAATCACATTCCCGGTGCCAATGTGAACCACTTTGCGAACCATTTCAGAACCAGCCTGGGTAAAGCGATTGACACCTTCGGCGAGGAGGGCGACAATCGTCAGCCAAACCAACACGACGGCGACTTGAAATCCCAGATTTGAGAGCGGAATATTAGAACGTTGCAGCAAGGCTGACCAGGGAAGCACGGTAGATTCGGAGATGAAGTAATCCTCTCATTCTAGAGTTGAGCGCTGCTGGTGTTTGGATTCGACAAAAGACGCAACGATCGCGGCACTTATTTCTTCCGTAGAAGTTTGTATCTTCGATGAAGATTGTGTAAACGAGAGGTGTAGTCTTACTGAGCTTTGCTGTAATGGTGACACCCTCAGTTAATTTCTTCAAAACCGTAGAAAACTTGTAAGCCTCGATTTTAAGGTAGAAAATACGTGACTTTATTCAAAATTGCGTCCAGAGTTTCTCAGGCGATCCTTCGGATATCTGCCCAGCAGATCGCAGTGACGGCCCTACCGATCGCCTTGATGACAACATCCCCCAAAGCCGCAGAAGCCGCCAGTTTTAGCAACCTCTATGTGTTTGGTGACAGTTTGTCGGATGTTGGCAACACCCTAAATGCTACAAAGATTTTTCCTGCTACCCCTTTTTATACGCCTGGACGCTTCTCAAATGGGCCGGTTTGGGTGGAAGGCCTTGCCTCTAAGCTAGGAAAAACCGTTACAACTGAGAATAATTTTGCCTTTGGTGGAGCGAGAACGGGCAGCGATAATGGGTTGAATCCACTTTTTCCAGGGCTTCAGCAGCAAGTCGGCTCCTTCACTGCTAAGAACACGCAGGCGGATGGAGACGCTCTCTACATTCTTTGGGCTGGAGCCAATGACTATCTCAATGACCAGCTAAATTTTGCTGCGGACGGGGTGGCTGGAACGACGATCGGGAATGCGGTCACCAACCTCAGCACTGCCATCACCGACTTAGCTAAAGTGGGTGCCAAAAACTTTTTGATTCCCAATCTACCCGATTTAGGCAAAATTCCTCAATTCAATAAAAATCCTAATCCGTTGATTCCATCTGGTTTGAGTGCAATTACTCAAGGTCACAACACAGCATTATCTCTGGCATTGCAGTCGCTTTCGGCGAATCCGAATTTGGGCTTAAATCTGATTTCTCTGGACGTTTTTTCTCTGGTCAATCAGGCTATCAACAATCCTGCGAGTTTGGGCTATACCAACGTGACAGACCCCTGTCTGAATGCTCAACCGCCTTTGTTTAGTGGAGATTGTGGCACTCCTGACCAGTATTTGTTTTGGGATAACCTGCATCCAACCGCTAAGGGGCATCAACAAATCGGCGACTTGGCTTACTCAGTTCTGCAATCAAAAGCGCCTGGTAAGTCTGTGCCCGAATCTTCAACGGTGGCAGGTGTGCTAGTGATTGGAGCATTTCTAGGAAGTCGATCTCTCCGAGTTACCCGCAAGGGGTCGCTGCGCCGCAAAGCCGTCAGCAAGAAGCCAGCAAAAGCTCCTGTGGGGGTTGAGTAAACTGGGCGATCGCACTCCTCAAATGCTTTTGTAACGTCGATGGGGGCAAGGCTCCTTGCAGGTGGCTCCAGGGTAAGACTTGCTCCAGCGGCCAGTTTTCGTAAACGTAAAAATCGAGATCGGGAATCTGTCCCCGCAGTTCTTTGAAGGCACGACGGTAGCTGCCGAGGGAGTCGCCGTAGTGTCGGGTCAATTGTAGCAGTTTGGAGAGACGACGATCGCCCCGCGACAAGAGAGCCTGGATCACTGACCAATTGTAGCTTTCGGGACGAAAATCAATGCCCTGGGGACGCAGTTGTTTTTGTAAAAATTGTAGCCGCTTTTCGGCTTGAGTGTTGACCCCAAACCACTGAAACGGCGTGTGAGCCTTGGGGACAAACGTGCTGCATCCCAGAGTTAGCCGCAGACCAGGAACAGACTTTTTGAGATTCCGCAACATCGTGACGGTCTGTTCGAGGTCGTCAAATTCTTCGCCCGGTACACCTGCCATGCCGTATAGTTTAACTGCGTTGAGTCCGCCTGCTTTAGCGTTGATGACAGCCTGAGTGATTTCGTCGTTAGTTAGCTTTTTGTTGATGATCTGGCGCAGGCGATCGGAGCCACTTTCGACAGCGATCGTGATCGATTTAGTGTCATGCTTCACCAGCGTTTGCGCCAGCTTTTGAGTGACGGTGTTAGTTCTCACAGAGGCGATACTCACCCGAACTTGATCGTGCTGGGGCTGATTCAAATAATCCAATAAAGTCTCAAATTCGGGATGTTGTGTAACGGATGCGCCCAACAGACCAAGACGATCGGTGACTTTTAGACCTCGTTCGATTGCGGGGATTAGCGATTCCTCGACATCAGCAATTCGGAACGGGAGTGTCAAATAGCTGGCCAGACAAAAGCGGCACATTTCAGGGCAACTCCGCACCACTTCCACCATGTAGATATTCTCCCAGGCGGCCTTTTGAGTGACGACAGTGGAGGTCGAAAGCGTGTTACCTCGATAGGTTTGCTTTTCAATGCGAGGGGGAATGGTGGAATCGATCGCAGTGATTTTGTCAATCGGGCCATCAGCACGTTTATACGTCACTTCATACAAGCTGGGAACGTAAATACCAGGAACTTGGGCAAGGTGACGTAATTGAGTGTGGCGATCGTCGTGACGCACTTCTTGATATGCATTGATGAATGCATCTAAAACGATTTCACCATCGCCCAAGAGAAACACATCGAAAAATTCTGCGAATGGTTCTGGATTAGCTGTGAGAACCGGGCCGCCGCCAAATACAATGGGATGGTGATCGGTACGATCGTTCGTACTTAATGGAATTTCTAACGACTCCAACAGATTCAAAATATTGACGTAATCCAACTCCCAGGACATCGAGAACCCCAGAATTTCGGGTTGGGAAGGCAGCGATTCATGCACATCGGTAAACAGACGACTCACCTGCAAATCACTTCGCGCCGCCAGCGTTGCCCAGACCACTTGATAGCCCAAACTCGTGATGCCCACAGTGTACTCATTGGGAAAGGCAAAAATCAGTGGAATCGCCTCTGCGTCAGGCGTTGCAGGGGTAAAGAGGAGTCGTTCGGAGGGAAAAGGAGAAGTCGTCACAAATCAGCCTAGCGTGCAACAGTGTTTCGACAGGACATACAACCGCGATCGGTTTTTCAAATCTGTCTAACTCCAGCCTAGCACTCAGCTTTACTGATAGGAGTGTCCTTTTGATGACAGCAACATTTCATTTAGATATCAATTACCAACATTGAGGTTTGTTTGATAGCGGCGTGAGAAGTTTTAGCGCTAAAGAAAGCTTAATTTAGGGGGATTTTGATTTGAAATTCGGTGCCCTGTCCCAGTACAGATACACAGGTCAACTGCCCGTTGTGATTTTCTGTGACAATTTGGTGGCTGATCGATAAGCCTAACCCGGTTCCTTTTCCGGCTGCTTTGGTGGTGAAAAAGGGAGCAAACAAATGCGGTTGTGCAGACTCTGGAATACCAGATCCGTTGTCAGAAATTGTTACCACTGCAAACATATTTTCTACACTTGTGCGAATCCGAATGGCAATACTACGATCGCTCACTTCCTCTAGCGCATCGATTGAATTAGCCAACAAATTCATAAACACTTGGTTTAGCTGTCCAGCATAGCAATTGACGAGGGGCAATTCACCATATTCTTTCGTTAATTCGATTGCGGGGCGATTGGTTTGAGCTTTGAGGCGATGCTGCAAAATTAGCAGTGTGCTGTCAAGTCCAGCGTGAAGATCAGCAGGTTGTTTGTCGGTGTCTATGCGCGAAAATGTCCGTAGCGATGACATGATTTCGCGAATTCGACCTGTCCCCAGTCGCATTGAGGAGATGAGTTTGGGCAAGTCTTGTAGAAGATAATCGAGGTCGATCGCGGCTCTATGTTCCTCAATTTCAACGGGTGGTGGAGCCAGATGCTGTTGATAAAGTTCTAGATGTTTTATTAGATCGTTTAAATAGGTCTCAGCGTATTGCAGATTGCCCGTGATAAAGCCAACGGGATTATTGACTTCGTGGGCCACCCCTGCAACCAGTTGACCCAAACTAGAAATTTTTTCGGTTTGAATTAGTTGCGCCTGAGTTTGTTGTAGCGTGTGCAAAGAGTGTTCTAGTTGAAGGGCCCGTTCTCGTTCGCGAGTTTCTGATTCTTGTAGGGCAGTATTAGCCGTTTGCAGCGTTTCGTAGAGCTTGGCGTTTTCGAGAGAGACGGCAATTTGAGACGATAAAAGAAAGAGAATCCGAAGTCGATCGCGCGTAAAAGCATGAGTTGTCTGGTTATTTTCTAAATAGAGAACCCCAAATAAAGCACTCTGGTAAACGATCGGGAAACACAAAATCGATTTGGGCTGATTGTCTAGCACGTAAGAATCAGTGGCACAGATTGAGTCGATCGTCGCGTCATGAATCAGCAGTTTTTTTCGAGTGCGACTGACATAGTGAACCAGCGACATCGGCACCGCTCGATCGATGGTTAACGGCACAGACTTGAGAATGGTAATGCCCGTTGGTTTGCTAACCGCTTGAGACATAATCGCCAACTCGCCCTCTGTTTGCAGTAAGAGCGTTCCTTTCTGTGCTCCTGCACTTTCGAGAACAACGCTCATTAAAGTTTCTAGCAAGCGATCGAGTTGGATTTCCTGTGAAATCGCCTGAGATGCTTTGAGAATTGCGGCTAGATCCAAAACTTGGGAACTGCTCGTACTGGTTGAAGAAATGTGCGTAATTGAGAGAGTCTGGTCTGTCGAAACAGATTCGGGAGGATGGTGAAGATCTTTGAGAAGTCGAGGATAGCGCTGGTCAAGGTCTTTGAGTTTTGCCTTAGCTCCCCAATTTTGATAACCGCAGTAGGCTTCAATTAAATAAAGTTGAGCAAATTTCTCTTTGCCTTGAGCTAACCAAAACTTAGCTGCCAATTCATTAGCCAGGGCATAGTCTTGAATAAATTCGTTAGCCTTGGCGAGGGCGATCGCCTGATCATAGAGGTCAATTGCAGTCAGAGGATTGGCAGACGATCGCGCCATTTCTGCCTGCACTAAAAGATATTGATGTAAGAAGTTATCGGGACAGTTTTCTGCCCAGATTTGTAATTGTTGTTGGTTAGTTGTCAACTGTTGCCAGTCTGCTTTTTGGTCGTCAGCGATCGCATCGGGATATCGAGCCGTGAGAATTAATGAGTAATAGAAATTAAACGCCGCTAATGAAATGCAACCTGGAAAATATTGGAGTAAGTTTTTAGCATTTTGAATACATTGCAAAGCGTCGAGGGGACGATCATGTAAATATAAAATTTGCGCTTTAAAGATGAGATAAAATCCGATTCCGGCGGCACTCGATCGGGCTTGACAACCTGTTAAAAACTGTTGTTCGTCGAGAGTTTCAGTCTTAAATTCTAGAGGATTAGACTGAGTTGACTGAAGGTTAGCGATCGCAAGTTGACACGCCAACAGCATATCTTTAACCAGCGGATTGTGCGTCTGTTCGGCAAACTTTAAGTAATCAGGAATTTTTGCCGACAAAAAGTCTAAGTCGACCCCTTGATACAACGAATTGATAATTTGATGTCCAATATTATATCCCGCAAACTGTAGCTCTCCTGACTCCAATCCGGCTTGATACCCTTCCATAAACGTAACGGCATCTTCTTTGAGCGGTCTCACCCAATGATTAACAGAGCCACCAATTACAAGACAGACTTTACACTTCTCTGCCTGGTCATTAAACTTCTCGCTTACCTTGAGACTTAGCTGACCAAACTCGTATCCCGCCTGATAGTCACCCAACATCGAACCGAGAATTAAACCATATTCAGAATATCCATAAGTGGACTCAGCAAGCTGACCGTAATGAAGGGAAAGATTGACCAGCTTCATAACTGCCAGGAGCCAAAGATCATGATTTGAGAAATAAGTAGGCGAACCCAGCGCCATGAGTAATTTTGCGGCGGCTCTTTTCTCCAGGCTTACCATTTCTGGCTGATGAATTAGTGCTGCAATTTCTTTGTCATGTAAATACTTTTTGGCAGTCTCCAATTCACTTTTTAGCGCCACTTGTAGATCTGAATCAGGAAGGTCGATCGCTAGCAGCTTTAGTCCCTCGCGTCCCGCTTGAATGGCTCGATCGTACTGAGCTTGTAGAGTGTAGAGGACAATCATCAATCGATAGACTTCTACTTTTTCAAGAACTGATTTTGCTTGTTTTAAAGTTAAGTCAATCAGTTGCTTAGATTCTTTACAATTACCAATTAAGTATTCGATTTCTGCCTGCTCTCGATGCACGGCAAACGTTAGGTCATAGTGTTCTGACCAGGAGTTGTGGAGATGTTGTCTAGCTTGATTGAGATATTCACTGGCGGCTGAGTAAGCGGCAGCACTTTTTGCTTTTTTGCCTGCTTCTAAATTGAGGGTGGCTAATGTGATTTGTTTTTTAGAGTCGGTGATTAAAGCCTGACCAATATTCAAATGCTCGACCAGTTCAAAGAGGCGATCGCTGCATTCGAGCAGGCTCATGTTTGCGTAAAGAAGTTGACCAATTTGAAGGTGAACGGATTGCTTTTGGCTCTCGTCAATTAGGGCATAGGCGGCTTGCTGGACTCGATCGTGCAGGAATTGGTAGTTGAGGCAGATTAAACTGGCTGAGATAGTTTCTGTCTGAAAAACTTCGGGTTCAGAGGTTGGTACAATCAAGCCTTCTTGAAGGGCAGGTGAAAGAATTTGAGAGATCTCTAGAATAGTTTTTGAACAGATAGTAGACAGCGTTTTGAGATGAAATCGATTCCCAATACAAGCAGAAAATTGAAGAACTTCTTGAGTTGCAGACGGCAATTTCTTAAGTTTGCCAATCATCAATTCGACGACGTTATCTGTGATAGCGATCGCTTCAATTTCAGTAATATTCCACTGCCAGATCTTCTCAGCAAAATTGAATTTCAGCAGCCTTTCTTGATAAAGCGTTTTGAGAAATTCATTAACAAAAAATGGATTGCCTTCTGTCTTTTGCATCACCAAATTGGCTAATGGCTGAATGCTAGATAACTCGCCACGCAATGTATCAACAATCAAGTGTGTAACATGCCCCAAGGTGAGGGGAGCCAGTGTCATCTGCGCCGGAAAAATTGCAGCGTGCTGCAACTCTTCTAGCAAAATCATGAAGGGATGGGCAGAGTTTACTTCGTTGCTGCGGTAGGCTCCGATCAAAAACAGGTGGCGAGTTTGCTCATCCGTCAGCACCACTTTGATCAACTTCAAGGTTGCCGAATCCGCCCACTGCAAATCATCTAAAAACAGGACGAGCGGATGTTCTGGCTGACAAAACACGCGAATAAACTGCTGAAATACTCGATTAAACCGATTTTGAGCCTCAATGGGGGCCAACGTAGCAACGGGCGGCTGTGAACCAATTATCTGTTCTAGCTCAGGCAGCACATCAATGATCACTTGGGCATTTGCCCCCAAAACCGCGGCCAGCTTGTTGCGCCATTGGTTGAGTCGAGGTTCGCTCTCGGTTAGCAGTTGTCGCATCAGCGATTGAAACGCAACCACGATCGCTGAATAAGGAATATTGCGCTGAAGTTGATCAAACTTGCCAGAAATAAAGTAGCCGCACTGCCGCACACTGGCGTGGTCAATCCCTTTGGTTAGCGGCTTATAAATCTCTTGAACCAGCGACGATTTGCCCACCCCGGAGTAGCCCGTCACCAGCATAAATTCGCTCTTTTGGCTGTGCATGACGCGATCGAAGGCGGTCAATAACTCAGCAACTTCGGCTTCTCGTCCATACAGCTTTTCGGGAATCTGAAAGCGATCGCACTGATCTTGCTGTCCCAGGCGAAAAGGGGCAATGTCTCGATGAAGCTGCCATTCTAGCTGACAGATTTCGAGGTCATGCTGCAACCCAGATGCACTTTGGTAACGGTCTTCTGCCATTTTTGCCATCAGTTTCAGCACGATCGCAGACAGCATTTTTGGGATGTTGGGCTGACGATCGCTGGGGGAGATCGGCGCTCTGGCGAGGTGACAATGGACAGTTTCGAGCGGATCAGAGGTTTCAAAGGGCAGATGATGCGTCAGTAGTTGGTAAAAAGTAATGCCTAAAGAATAGAAGTCAGTCCGATAGTCAATGCCGCGATTCATCCGGCCGGTCTGCTCTGGTGACATGTAGGGCAGCGTGCCTTCTAGCCCATCGGGACTGGTTAAGACTTGCGTTTCTTTGGGCAGGAGAGAGGCAATACTAAAATCGGTAATTTTGACCTGTTTGGTGGTCGGATTGATTAGCAGATTGGCAGGTTTGATGTCTTTGTGAATGACGCGATTTTGATGGAGATCGGAGAGAATTTGGGTGATTTGAAGGGCGATCGCAAAGAATTCGGCTAACTCTATGCGATGCCCCTTGCAGTAATCTTTGAGAGAAACGGCCCCAAAATCCTCCATCACTAAAGCCAAAAGATTGCCAGACGTTTCCAAACTGTAGGGGCGCACAATACTGGCTAAATTTAACTCGTTGGCTAAAGTGAACTGTTTGCGAAAAACCGCGAGTTCTCTAGGGGTTGAGTTTTTGTTTTTTAGAAGCTTAATAACGACAGGTTTTTGATCCGTCGATCGCTCTCCTCGATAAACCAAAGTTTTAGAGCTTTCGTAGATCTTATCTGCAACTTGGTAGCCCGGAAGGGTGAGCATGATTGTTCCTTGCGATCGAAGTGAAGTCTAACAGTTGACCCTTAGATTTCCCTAGATAACAGTCTAGCCATCAGGTTTATTTTGAGTTATTTCATGGAAAAGCCAATTTAGCGTGATAAATCTTACGAACAGTTTTTTACTTCGATAAAAGTTTAAGTAGATGGATATTAACAGTTTTATCAATTCGTTCGGCAATTAACTTAAACATTGCTCTGACTACGAAATAAGATAGATGAAGGAATGCATTTCTGATAGCGATCGTAGAACCAATAAACCACGATCGCTATCAAATTCTGAATCGATCAGGTGATTGCTCCATAAGTTAAGCCAAGTTGCTTAAGCCATTTGCGATAAGCCAGCGAAGCCCGATCGCTCGGTAGATGAAACTCAGCTTGGAGATCCAGCGGTAAGCGTTTGGGCTGATGAGATTCTAGGTTAGCGACATCTTGGAGAATCACCTTATCTTGAAAGGCGACCATCTCCGCTTCTGGAATTTCATGGGCATAGTTGAGCGCACCCCACATCCAACTGAGACATTCTTCTTCTGAGATAGGCGTAACACAATAGAGCAACACCATATATTGACCGTCAGACACTTCTTTACGCAGAGATGCGGTGAGTGGACGCAAGGCCCAGTAGTCATAGGAAGCAATTCCGCCTTGCCCGGTGCCATCGGGGTCAGGTTGCCAAATGCGAATGTCGTGCAGATAGAGACCATTGTCGTCGGTTGACACTTCATAATCTTCGATCACGGGTTGATCCGGTTCGCCAAGCAGCCCCGCATGGACAAACGGCAAATGGGCCACGTCGAGAAAGTTTTCGATCGCTCTCAGCCCACTACAGCGACAATAATGCGGCCCACTCAGATAAGTACGATAGGTAGAATCATTCCATTCTGAAAACGCCACAACCTCCTTTTGCGGAGCGCCCAACGAAACAAAAATCACGCCATACCGCTCCTGCACTTTGAAGGTTTTGACGCAGGCCTGTTTGGGTGGCACATAATCGGGATGAGCGGGGACTTTGACGCATTGCCCACAAGGGTCATACGCCAACCCGTGATAGGGACACACCAGCGTATTGTCTACCACTTTGCCTCCAGAGAGTTTGACACTGCGATGTGGGCAGCGATCTTCCCAGGCAGAAATCGTCGTTTCGCCGCGCCAAAGCACTAAATCGGTTTCCATTAAGCGCGATCGCAACACTGTTCCAGGCTTTAAATCCTGCGATCGAGCTAACGGATGCCAATCATCTAAGAGGACGCGATCACGAACTTTGCCATTGGTCTGATTGGATAGACGCACCGAGATTGCTTCAACCATTACACCATTCTCCAGAACACACGATTATTTGACTGACTTAACTTTGGACGAGTTCATTCCTCATCTCTCTCACCTACCGCTTACCTTTAACATACGGAATTCCCAACGCTGCCGGGGCCTCACTGCGACCTGTTCTTAACATCAGCACCACCAAGGTTAATACGTAGGGCAACATCAACAAAAATTCATAGGGCAAATCCTTAAAGCCTAGTGCTTGAATGCGATATTGTAGGGCATCTGCAATTCCAAATAAAAGCGAGCCTATCATTGCCCAGAGCGGTTGCCAGCGAGAGAAGAAGACAAGTGCGATCGCAATCCAGCCGCGCCCTGCGGTAATATTTTCGGTAAAAATGTTGAGTTGAACGACGGTTAACACAGCTCCGCCCAAACCTGCCAAACCAGAACCGAGCATAATCGCCCGATAGCGAATCCAATTAACGCTCAAGCCCGAAGTTTCTGCGGCGGCTGGATTTTCGCCCACGGCTCTCAGTTCAAGTCCCCAGTTGGTGCGAAAGAGCAGGAACCCACAGAGAAACACCAAAACTGCGGTGAGATAAACCATCGGATTGTGATCGAATAGGATGTCACCGACGATCGGAACCTTAGACAATCCCGGAATCGCCCAGGACTCCAGACCTTTGACTCGCGCCCCAGACAGTCCCGTTTTTTGGCGAAATAAGTAAGCGGTAACGCCCTGACCTAACAGTACCAGTGTCACCCCTGTCACGACCTGATCGCTTCTCAAGGTGACGGTCAGTACGGACAAAATCAACCCCATTCCAGCGCCCGCCAACAAGCCAGCCAATAACCCAACCCAGGCAGCAAGACTGGCCATTCCGGTCGCTTGCTCGACGCTGTAGGCTGCCATAAAGCCAGATAGACTGCCGACTAACATCACGCCTTCTAGCCCCAGATTCATCACGCCCGATCGTTCGGTGATGATTTCGCCCAAAACCGCCAACAGCACAGGCACTGCCAGCCGAATCCCCGCCGTCAGCAGCGCCACCAAAAAGCTCCAGGTTAAGATTTGTTGCGCCATCGATCAAGACTCCCGTTGGGAAATTGCGTGACCTGCCAACACCAGAAGGACGACGATCGCCTGAATGACTTGCGCGATCGCAGAAGGAATTTGCAACACTACATTCAGCGATTGGGCCCCGACCATCAAGGCAGAAAAGAGCAGCGCTGCCACCAAAACGCCGACGGGATGAAGCTGTCCCAGGAGGGCCACGAGAATGCCACTAAAGCCAAAATTATCCGAGATATCACCTTTGAGTCGCGTGTAGGTATAGCTGACCTCGATCGTACCTGCCAGACCCGCCAGCCCACCGCTCATCATCAGGGCTATGAGAATACTACGACTCGTGTTAATTCCTGCACACCGCGCCACACTGAGCCGAGACCCCACCGCCCGAAGCTGCAACCCGATCGCAGTCCGCCACAGCAGCAGGTAAACGATCGCCACCAGCAAAACCGCCAGCCCCATTCCCCAATGTAGTCGAGTGTTCCACAGCGTCGGAATCTGAGCATCGACGCTAAATTGAGCCGATTCGGGTAGAAAGCCTTCGGGCTGTTGGAGTGGCACCCGCGCTGCATACTGAACGAGCAAAATGCCAATGTAGTTGAGCATCAGCGTACAAATGATCAGATTGACCCCGCGTTTGAGATAGAGCAATCCTGCGATCCCACTCCAAATCGCTCCACCCAAGACACCCGCCATCAACATCAAAGGAATCAGCCAGTAAGCCGCCAAATTTGGCAGATTTAACGCGACGACACTACTACAAAGCGCCCCCATGTAATACTGTCCTTCTGCGCCAATATTCCAGACGCGACAGCGAAAGGCGATCGTCATTCCCAATCCAATAATCAACAAAGGAGTGGCTCTGAGCAACGTTTCGGTCAAGGGTCGCCCTCCCCCAAAGGCACCCATCACCATCACACCATATGCCTGTAGCGGATTGGCTCCACTGATTAGCAGTAGTATTCCCCCCAGTATCAGCGCCAGCATTCCTCCCAGCAACGGTGCAAATGGTTTCAATCTCAGCAGAATTCCTTGAGCGATCGATTCCACTCCCGATCCCAAAACGATTTCATCCCTCATCCCTCATCCCTCATCCCTTCTTTTCTCCTCGCGCAGCGGAGCAAAGCTCTCCCTCATCCCTTCTTTCCTCCCTGCCATCAACAACCCAATCTCATTCACATTCGCGTCCGCTCGATCGATCAGCCCCACGATCGCTCCTTCATACAAGACGGCAACGCGATCGCTCAAGCTCAAAATCTCATCCAATTCGGTCGAAATCAGCAAAATGGCAGTTCCTGCATCTCGTCGTGCCAGCAGTTGAGCATGAACAAATTCCGTCGCTCCGATGTCCAGTCCTCTAGTGGGTTGAGCCGCGAGTAAAACCTGGTGATCACGAGTCAATTCTCTCGCCAGCACAACCTTTTGAGCGTTGCCCCCAGAGAGTTTTCCGGTTTGAGTTTTGATCGACGGAGTGCGAATTAAGTATTGCTGAACCAGGTCGATCGCATGTTTGAAAATGTAATTTTGGCGTAGAAATCCTTTCCACTGAAACGGTGGACGCTGTACGTCTTTGAGAATCAGATTTTCTGCGATCGAGAACTCTGTCAAAATGCCCATCGACGTGCGATCGGACGGAATGTGAGCCAGTCCCTTCACCAAAATCTCACCTTGACGAATGGGACGCAAGCCGACGATCGCTTCTTCTAATTCTCGCTGACCATTGCCATCGACTCCCGCCAATCCGACAATCTCACCGGGACAAATCGCCAAATCAATTCCTCGCAGCGCTGGAAGATTGCGATCGCCCATTACCCAAAGATTTTTTAACTCGAAGGTGGGAGAGGGGTGAGGGGTGAGGGGGGGGGTGGTTTCGCGGCGAGAAAGGTTGACTTCCCGACCGACCATCATTTGGGCCAGCGACTGCTCACTGCACGCTTGAATCGCCACTGTATCAACCGTCTGCCCGTCTCGCAACACTGTCACCCGATCGCAGACCGCCATCACCTCATTGAGCTTGTGAGAAATGAAGACGATCGCTGTTCCTTGGGCAGCCAGCGTTCTCAGCGTGACCATCAATTCCTGGGCTTCCTGGGGAGTCAGAACGGCGGTTGGCTCATCTAAAATCAGCAGATTTACTTTGCGGTAAAGGGCCTTGAGAATTTCGACGCGCTGCTGCTCTCCGACCGAAAGCTGCCAGATTTGCGCCGCAGGATCGAGCCTCAATCCATACTGATCCGCCAATTTTTGTAGTCGCAGATTCAAGCGTTTTGGCGACTCGCGCAGCGGCGATCGATTCGCTCCCAGAACAATATTCTCAGCCACCGTAAACGGCTCAACCAGCATAAAGTGTTGATGCACCATCCCAATTCCCGCAGCAATGGCATCCCTGGGCGATCGCAACTTCACAGGCTGACCGTTGAGCCAAATTTCTCCAGCATCCGGTTCGTACAGCCCACAGAGAATATTCATCAACGTGGTTTTACCCGCGCCATTTTCGCCTAACAGCGCGTGAATTTCTCCAGCCTTCACTTCAAAATCGATCGCCTGGTTCGCCATCACACCGGGAAAGCGCTTTGTAATCCCCCGCATTTCTACCGCTAGAAAAGGAGTCGATCGGGCAAAAACCATCGTATGCAAATGAATGAGAGATCACTGAAATCGGCTTAGTGAGGAACGATGAACCGTTGTCAAATCCACCATTCCTCGTCAGCCTACTTGGGCACAAACGGCACCTTCAGTTCACCAGAAGCAATTTTGGCGCGGGTTGTTTCCAGGGTCTGAACCTGATCGCTCGTCAGCTTGTCTTTAAACCCTGGAGCAACTTCTACAGCGATCACCCCTTCTGCAATCCCCATTTTGTAATACTGATTGGTGAAGGAGTTGGCTTTGGTGTCCTCGACCATTTTGTTAAACAACGGCTCCATATTCCAGAGCAAATTCACTGCGACTACCTGTGGGCCCAGCGGAGACATATCACCGACATAGCTTGTGGCATATCCGCCTTTGGTTTTGGCTGCTTCGATCTGCCCGATCGTCGGCCCTTGTCCACACCCAATCCAAAAATCAACGCCGGTTTCTGCCTGAGACAAAGCGGCTTCTTTGGCCTTGGCCACATCATCCCAATTGCCAACGGCCGCACTGGTCAACGTGGCATCGGGTCGGACTGTTTTTGCCCCCGCCAGCATGGCCTCGCCCATTGAGTGACAAACGGGAATATCGAAACCATACAGCGCTCCCAGCTTGCCCGTTTTGCTGAGTTTGGCTCCCATCAGACCCACCAGATAAGCCCCCTGGTAAAAGGGTTGGTCATAATCCGCCACATTGGCCGCCGTTTTGTTGATTCCCCCGGCCCAGGCAAAATTGACGTTAGGAAACTCTTTGGCAACCTTAAAAACCGCGTCTCCGTAGTTAAAAGAGTGAGCGACGATCGTGCCATATCCCGATTCCGCATACTGCCGCAATACACGCTCAATGTCTGCCGGAGAAACGGACTCAGACACAGCAACGTCAATGCCTTTTGCCTTTAGGGACTGGGCGGCTTCAACGGCTCGCTGATTCCAGGATTTGTCCGTGGGCGGCCCATTGATGATCAAAGCAAACTTGGGAGCTTTTGAGTCAGCGGTGGGACTGGCGGCGACAGGGCTGGCGGTTGGAGATTGAGAAGTCGTCGGAGTCGAACTACAGGCCACCATCAGCATAAGCGGTGCCGCCAATACAAGACTTGCCGCTGTCTGCTCAAAGGTCTGAAAAAAACGTTTTGGATTCATCACAAATACTACCGGGATTAAAAGTGCATCGAAAGGCTGCTTAGATATTCCCCCGCCCAACTTGAGAAGTAAAGGGGGTTCAATAGAATGTGTCGAGAAATTGTGAATGTATCAAGGTAGGTGAAATCTTTTATGTAAAAAACGATACTAAAGTGCAGGAGCACAGTAGATTAGCAGGAGCAGATGAGCGTAGTATTTTAGACTATCTGAAGTTTAGAGCCGATAAATGCTTGATAAAGTGACTACTCAATTGACTGCAATCGATTTATTTGCTGGTGCTGGTGGATTTGGTTTGGGCTTTGAAATGGCAGGATTTGGTGTTCCTCTTTCAGTTGAAGTGGATGCGTGGGCTTGCGATACGCTACGTCATAATCACCCAAACATGAGCATTATTCAACAGGATATTCGTAACTTTAGTCAAGTTAATGACGTTAAGCAGCTTTGCCCATTTAAGCCGGATGTCGTGATCGGTGGTCCGCCCTGTCAGGGGTTTAGCATTGCTGGGCCTGCTCAAAAAGACCCAAAAGACCCAAGGAATACTCTGTTTACAAACTTTGCTCAATGGATTCGTTTCTTAGAGCCTCAAGCTTTTGTGATGGAGAATGTTAAAGGCTTATTATCCCGAAGGAATAGCGAGGGAAATAGAGTGATTGATATCATTAAAAGGACTTTTGAAGACATTGGATATTTTGTAGAAGTTTGGGTATTGAATGCGGCTGAGTATGGTGTACCACAGTTTAGAGAGCGTGTTTTTGTGGTGGGTAATCAAATAGGAGAAGAACTAAATTTTCCTGCAAAAACACATTCTTTAGATCTTCTCAGGATCAGTAGCTCTCAGTTGACAATCTTTGATCAAATTGGTTTGTCTCCTGCTTTGAGCTTGTGGGATGCAATATCAGATTTACCTCAGTTGGATGCTCATGAAGGTGAAGAGGAACAGCCTTACCTTTTAGAGGCTCAAAATAGTTATCAAAACTGGGCAAGGAAGAATAGTCAGACACTCTACAATCATGTAGCAATGGAGCACTCTTCTCGACTTGTAGAACGTTTTAAGCACATTAAATGGGGTGAGTCGAGTGCAGATGTGCCTAGAGAACATGGGGCAAGACGGCGCAGTGGCAATGGCGAATTATCTCAGAAAGCCTATGATCAAAACAACCGCCGACTAAATCCTCACAAGCCATCTCACACGATCGCAGCTTCGTTTTACGCTAATTTTATCCATCCTTTTCAACACCGAAATTTAACTGCTCGTGAAGGAGCCAGGATTCAATCTTTTCCAGATGATTATCGATTTTTGGGTAAGAAAACGGTGGTTTCTCATAAGCTATTACAGCGAGAAGAAAGATTTAGCGAGAAGTTTCTTTGTCAGTACAATCAAGTGGGCAACGCCATACCGCCTCTTCTTGCTAAAGCGATCGCCCTTCATCTTCGAGAGAAACTAGCGCTATGTCAATCCGAGATCGAAACCCATTAGTTCATGGCTCTAATCTAGAACAAAAGGAGAAACACCGCACAAAATATAAAGATCCTGAAAGTAGAAAATATTTGAGCGAGATTAGAATTCAGTATGATCAATGGCACTCAGCAAATCTTGAATTGGTGGGCCCTAAATCGGTTCAAACGGAGCAAGACGACGAGACAATCACCCAAAGGGTTGCGCTTCTTTCGGGTTACAAGGACTTTTTAGATCAGCAACATTACGCCGAAAAATTTGATTCTCGGTCAAATCTTCACTCAAGTATATTAGAAGAATTTCTTTACTACTTGTTTAAAGATCTCGCACAGGATTTTGGAGAAAATGCTTTAATTGGAAAGTCTCACACCTTTAAAGATATCTTCTTTGTGCCGCCTAGCTACGCTGAGATGCTGAAGCGACCGTATGCTCGTATCGAAAAGAAAGACCACGATTTTGTTATTGGCACAACTGTTCAAGCATCACTGGAAGCATCCATCCCACTACAACAGGACAACCATCCTGGCGAAAGGCTAACGATTCAAAAAGAAGAGCCGGAGGACTACGCAGAAGTTACAGTTATAGGAAACACGGAGACGCACATTTTTGATATACCCGTTGTCGTCATTGAATGTAAAACTTATCTTGACAAAAATATGCTTGAGGGTTCGTCTAGAGCCGCAGAAGAGTTAAAGGCAAGAAACCCAAACAGCTTGTTCATCATCCTAATGGAGTGGATTAAACTGACCAGTGATGTTAATCTCTACAAGTATAAAGTTGATCAGATCTACGTGCTACGTCAGCAGAAAAATACTGATCGAGAATTTAGATATAAAGACACTTACATCAAGAATCCAATTAATCCGACCGTTATTCAACATCTATTCAAAAAAGTCCGCAAGCACCTGACAATGGATTGGGCAGGCGAACTTGAACAGGGTATACAGAGAGGTTGGTTGATTGACGGGTGAAGGAGTCGAGATAGCGCTCAAAAAAAGCTCACAGCACAGTCCAAATGTTGAGAAAAAAGTTGAGCTTGTGATAGTGGTTGCGTTTAGTAGTAGAATGCTTAACCTATCAGGAGGAGTCCCGTAACTTTTGGGGTTAAGCTGGCTAAATTTCTAGACAATCCAATCATTTTGACGTTCATCGAGCGATCGGGTGCTGCTATCAATTTTCTGCATGAATTGCTTTCTACGCTATAAAACCTGAATTAATCCTGACTTCACGCGAACTGAATTTAGCTTAATCAACTGACCTGCAAAGTTACTCAAGGATTACTTCTAATGATTAGATGTAAATGTCTTGGCGTGATGTTAGCTGACAAGCTGAATTGACTGTGAAGTTAGCCCAAGCCTTGAAAGGCGCTGTTGATCGTTTAAGGAATCTGCTGAATGTTTCGGACTAGCCGCAAAACTTATCGGTCTGGCTTCTCGTCCTACCAGAAGAAAAAGAAATCGCTGCCTCGCTGGTTGATTTTGGGGTCGATTCCATTGATTTTGATTGGCTTAGAGTTAATGGCCCGTGTGGGTGTTGGCCTCGCTGGCAAAACAGCAGAATTTGCAGCCTACGAAGGCGAACCTTTGAGCATGACGGCTTACCGCTTGAGGTATCTTGATCGCACCAATCAGCCCTACGATGGACTGCCCGATCGCGGCCGCCTCAAGGTCAGACGCAGTTCTCTTCTGGGGTACAAACTGGTTGGCAATCAGCAAAGTAATGCCTGGCGAATCAATGAGCAAGGGTTCCGAATGGAGCAGGCGATCGCGCCCACCAAGCCCAAAGACGAAGTGAGAATTTTTGTTTTGGGTGGCTCAACCGCATTTGGACAACTGAGTTCTAGCAATCAAGCCACCTTTGCTAACCAACTCGAAACTCGCTTTAATCAACAAGTTGCGACCCAAAAAACAAACTCTGCTAAGTTTCGTCCCGACGTGTTGCCCTACTACGCCGACGAGTTGACCAAAGCAATGGCCCTGCCGCCTCGCATTCGAGAAAGCCGCTATCGAGTCATTAATGCGGCTGTCCCAGGATACGCCTCTAGCAATCAGCTTGCTCAACTCACGCAGCAGGTTTTGGCTTACAAGCCCGACTATGTGGTGATTGTCGATGGCTATGCCGATTTGTTGTTGCCCAGTACTCAAGAAGGAGCCGACGTTCCGGGTATTGAGGGGATGCTAGAAAATGCTTCTGGACACTTCACGACTGCCCTTTCAGAACGGTGGAAATCCTGGTTTAACCAATCCTATCTAGTCAAGAGCATTCAATACTGGCTGTTGCGTCCCCAAGATGCCCCGGCTCCCATGATTCCGCCTGATACAGGAGTCGCGATCGACCAGCGCCTGCCCACCGACACAAATGAATTAAACCGTCGCGTGTCTCGCTATCGCAATAATTTAGAACAGATTGTCCGTCTGACCACGAGCGCCAAGATTCCGCTAATTGTCGCCCTGCAACCCGAAATCACTAGCCGGACAGACACGCTGACTCAGCGCGAGAAAAAGATTCTTAGCCAACTGGGGTCAAGCTATCCGCAGCAAGTTAAGTCTGGATATAAAGAACTTCAGCAGTCGATCGCACAGGTCAAACAAGCCTCTCCTCAAGGAGTTACCGCCCTCAATTTGTACGATGCGACTGCCAGCCTCAAAGACGATGCATTTCACGATCCGATTCATCTCACTGATAAGGGCAACGAAGCGATCTCCAACAAGCTCTATGAGTCGATGGCAAATTCGCTAACCGTCCAGCCTAAACCGTTTGCCCAACCAGAACCACCTGTAAGATAGTAGAACGGCCGACTAGATTGGAGTTTCGTCTCTAGCTTGAGAAGTGGGATTTCGTCGTTTTGAGGTTTTTCGACCTTTGAGAAACTGTGTTTTTACAACTTCAAAGGCCTGCTTGTAGATCTGAAAGTCGGAGGGCTTTTCGACATCGGGGACGCTGCGGGTGACATAGTGGAACGCATGGAAAATCGAGTTGAGTCCGGCGATCGCGTCTTCCATTGGAATCGGGCGGGTGACAGACGATCGCTCCACTTTGATGATGTAGTTTAGTCCGCCTAACTTTGCCAAATTTTCTAGCTTGTTTTCGTGGACGAGTCGAGCAACTTTGGTCAGGTCAGCCCCAATCACACTGGCAATTCTTTTGGCGGTTTCTTCGTCTGGGCCACTGCGTTTGAGACAGATCCAGCCCAGCCCAGCACGAGAAATGTTGACCTGTCGAGCAAGCTGACTCATATTGGTCTGCGGGTTTTCTTCAAGGTACTGTAAAACGAGTCGTCCAAAAGCTGAACAGTCTTCAGGACGCAACTTCAGAGGATTCATGTCAGATCTTAAGACTGGAATTTCTAAATATTTTGCAACATGGAGAAGAGTTTTTAGTATACTTGTTCCTTGCGGAAAGCTGCATTCTCCCAAGGATAGCAAAGGCAGAGCCAACGATAGCCCTGCCCAAAGAGTTTTCAACGCTGCTTTAAAACGCTGATTACAAGTTGACGTGAATTCAAATCAAGTTTTGCTTCCTCATTCAACCCTTTGATCCTGCGATCTTGCCAAAGTTGGGAAATAAGGGTTCGATCTGAAATCTCGTCAGGCTAAACCGATCGCTGTCCAGAGCGCGTGTCTATCCCTTGATCGACAACAGGGCGACCGTCTGTATCAACGTCTAACTCTTCACGGCGCAGTTGCTCTTCCGCTTGAACCGTTTGCTGATCGACTTCTTTTCTCACGGTCACTTCTTCGCGCACAAAGGCTTCTTTGCGAATGTCAGGCGTTTCTTCGTAGACTTCCACTCGCGCCACTTCTCCTTCGGCAAAGGCACCCGCATCCGGAGCAACCGTTCCCGCGTTAACGGGAGTCGTGCGCTCAATGACCACGCGCTCTTTTTCAACGGGGACAGAGACTTGTGTCGTTTCAGTTTCGACGCGCTTACCGATCGCCACTTCTCCAGTTTTTTGGCGAGTCTTGCTGGCGATCAATCGCTCTTCATAAAGTCTGAGACTCTGGTGTTTTTGCTCGTTAAGGTTGTAGAGGTCGGGTTCTCGATCGTAGGTGTAGCTGTTGCGATCGTACAGGGGAGCATCTAGCGGAGCCGAGTTTTCTACAGCAGCAGGACGATATACGCCTCTGACTTGTTCTTCCTGGTCGTAATCGATCGCGGTGCCTTCTTTATATTCGGGAAGCGCTTCGACCTGTGCACGAGTCAGACCGTTGGCATGAACGCAGTGAGCCTGGTTGTCAATTTCGGCACGACCGATCGGAAGTAAAACATTTTTGCCCAAAATCCAGCCGCCTGTGTGAATGACTAGATAGCGAAATTTGCCAGCGTCATCAACAAGTAAATCTTTAACTGCACCCACTTTTTCGCGGACAGAGTAGAGGTCATACTCCAGAATGTGTTGTTCTTTGTCAAAGTGTTTGCGGTAGTCAGGATCAAAATCTTTAATGGAGTGAAGTGGCATCTTTTGTGTCCTATGTAAAGTGTTCGTCTTAGTTTTACTTAAAACTAGAAGTTGAGAAATCACACTTCCTCTCTCTTAAGTCAGATTGCTTCGGATTTTATAAGAGGTTTTAGAACAGGGCGAGAAGACCTTCTTTTACATCCCTAGGAAAATAGTTGTCTACCTCATAAGGCTTAAGCAAACTGTCCCTTGGGCGAGAGGAAGGTTTAAGTTCAATTCGATACGTTAAAAAAGGTTGTCAACCGCTTTGAGACCTATTATGAAATTGGCTATTCGTTCTTTTTGTCAAGCTATCGTTTTAGCGATCGGAGTCACCATTCTCAACAACACTGCTGAAGCGATCGCCGCTGAAAGAGTGACTTTGAAATACAAGATTTTTCGAGAATCTATCTCTGTTCCCCAACTGACGACCTTTGCTAAAACGGGCGAGATTTCTCAATCTTTGCGGTTTTATCTAAATGCGACTCGGCAAAACCCAGAAGATGTCAGACGAGTCTTAAACCGACCCATTGATGTGAATGTTGTAACCCTCGATCGTACCCTCAACAGTCGAGTCGGAGAGTTGCTGCTCGACCAGATAGGACAAGCCATTCACCCACCCGTTGAAGAAGTTAATCGGCAGGCACTACGATCGGCCTTGGTGTTATCGGCTCAATCAGATAATCAAATCTCACTGATAGAAGTGCTGCAAAACTATCCGACGGCTGAGGTCGAAGTCGAGGGCGAACGGCTGGTGCAAGCTTATCGCCAACTTAGTGCACTAAATGGTCGTCTTCGCAATGTTGCAGAAGAGTTGATTAGACGGCTTTAATCATCCGTTAAATCTGTTGGTCTAGGTTTGCTGAAATCGCAGCATCTTCTCTAAACTCTGATCAAAAAATGGACTTTTGACTTTGTTGGATGATTCAGTTTTTCTTCTTTTAAAGCAACTCAAATCGTCAAAAAATTGCTCGATCTCTATCTCAATTGTGAGAGCCTTGAGCACGATCGTCTTGCTTTTGATAGAGGAACAGCCTATCTAAATAGCGATGGCTTTTCTGTCTAGAAGAGAGTTAATGATGATGTAGCAACGAAGTGTTTTTACTTTAGTTTGCAAACTTAAAGGATTAGGAGAAAAAGAACATGGCTTTAGGTCGTCAAGACAATATGATGAGCAATCAACGTGCAGTGGGTGTATTTCCGACTCGTCAGGCCGCCGAACAAGCGCTCCACGAATTGAGAGACTCCGGCTTTAGCATGGATAAGGTTTCTGTTATCAACAAAAATGCTGATCATAGGGATGGCATGTCGGGTGCAGAAGTCAGCGATCGCGTTGGCAACAAAGCAGACGAAGGCGCAGGAGTCGGAGCGGTGTCAGGTGGGGCACTCGGTGGACTCACAGGTCTGCTGGTTGGACTGGGAACGCTGGCAATTCCGGGAGTTGGCCCAATCATGCTGGCCGGAGCAACCGCAACTGCTTTGGCAACGACGGCTGCGGGTGGTGCGATCGGAGCCGCTGCGGGTAGCTTGCTGGGCGGATTGGTCGGGCTGGGCATCCCCGAAGCAGAAGCCAAACACTACAACGATCGCATCACTGAGGGTGGCTATCTTGTAATTGTGGACGGCACTCAAGATGATATTCGTCGCGCTGGAGCTATCTTGAGCCACCGAGGAATTACAGACTGGGCGGTGTATGGTGGTTCTTCTGAGTCTCGAATCGACGCAATGCCTGTGGCTCCGGTGGCCACACCTGTACAAGCGACTCGTCAGACGGCCCCGACCACTGACGCTGAATCAATCAAGCTGTACGAAGAGCGTCTCGTGGTTGATAAAGACCGGGAAAAAACTGGAGAAGTCGCGATCGGTAAGCATGTCGAAACGGAAACAGCACGAGTTTCTGTGCCCATCGAGAAAGAGCGGGTTGTCATTGAGCGCACGACCCCGGTTAGCGCTGAAGCGGTTGTTCCGGGTGAGATGGCTTTCCAATCAGGCGAAACAGTGCGGGTAGAAGTCTACGAAGAAACGCCTGACATTCATAAAGAAGCCTTTGTGCGTGAAGAAGTCACCATTCGCAAAGAAGTTGAACAAGAAACCGTGACGGCTCAAGAAACGCTGCGTCGCGAAGAACTGGAGATCGATACGGAAGGTCGTCCTGTTGTGAATGCTGATCGTAACTTGAACGATCGCATCTAGTTTCTGTGTCGGCGGCCAGGTCAGCCCTGATCTCGCTGCCGATTACCTTTTCATTCAAACTAATAGGATTACTAGGACAATGAAAAAATTTGCATTTCTTCTATTTAGCGGTGTTTTGGCGATAAGTGTGTCAGCCTGTGGGCCAGCTAAAACCAGCAGCGAGGCACCCAACACCACGGCGGAGGCTAGTCCAAACATGGAGAAACCGACCGCTCAAGCCAATCAAGATGACGCAACGAACGAAACGCGCAGAAAACAATTGAATTCTGATATTCGGGCTGCCGAAGAGCGCAACAAAGTAGCGGGTGATCAATCGGTCAAAACTAATAATGACCTACAAAGTCAGGTGCGATCGAAGCTAGAAGCCAACCTGCCCGCAAGTGCTTTGGCGGTTGAAGCAAATGAGGGTAACGTTACGGTGACGGGAACCGTTGTCAACCAAGCCCAGCTTCAAAAGATCGAATCGCTTGCTAAGGAGATCAGCGGAGTCAAAAGTGTAGATATCAAAGCAACGATCAACACCGCCGCGAAGCCAGCAGCACCCAAGACCGGATCGGCTGATCTAACCAAGGAGTCTACGGGAGTGAAGTAAGCTTTCTGGAGTCCTGCTTGATATAAACAAATGCAGAATGATGAATCCTAAATGTATGTTGTGTTATTCATCATTCTGTAGGTTTAGCAAAGACTAATGTAGTACCCGCGATCGCTCAGGTTGTGGGTTCTGTTTTGGTTAGATAAGAAGATTCACCAAAGCCCAATACAGAATTAACGTTGAGATAACACCCAACCAGAGATAAGTTTGTTTCACGACAAATCACCTATTTAGACTTATTCCATGTATAAGCTAGACAAAAAACTAGCATTCTTCATCTATCGGAAAGCTGGAATGTGTCTTGTTTGAGTGGAAGCGATCGTGACTTCACCCATTAAAGTTTTTGAACTCCAATAGTTAACTCAAGGAGTCGATCGTATATAGGCAATCGAGCCTCAACAAGGTTTCTAACAGCATTTCTACACCTTGAACACATTGTTCGGGTGACGTGTACTCATCTTCCGCGTGGCTGATCCCGGCGTGACTGGGGACAAAAATCATGCCCATGTCGGTAAAGAGTCCCATTTCTTGAGCATCGTGGCTGGCGCGGCTAGGTAAATGACAATAGCTAAACCCTTTCTCCTGGCAGATTTGCACAATTACATCTTGAATTTTGGGAGTCGCCAAAACTGCTTCAGTGCGGAGAATTGGAGCGGCTGTGATCTCGGTTTGGGTGGCAGCGGCGATCGTGTCCAACTGCTCCATGAGTTGAGCGGACAACTGTTTGAGATTTGCCAAATTAATGTCTCGCATGTCTACCGTCAGTTCCACCAGTCCGGGCACGATGTTGGCCGCGTTGGGAAACACATTCAAAGCGCCCACGGTGGCGACTTGCTGACCGGGTGTATTCTTAGCCAGCCCATTCACAGCTAGAACGATTTGAGCGGCGGCGACCAGCGCATCCTGTCGAAGATCCATTGGCGTAGTGCCCGCATGATTGGAACGACCTTTGACAACGATTACATCGCGGTGTTGCCCCACAATTCCTTCGACGACTCCAATTTCTTTGCCCTGATGATCGAGAACGCCGCCCTGCTCGACGTGTAACTCGACATAAGCCGCAACCTGGGAGCGATCGCGTTTGGCGGTCTGCAATTGTGACCAGTCTCCGCCGACTTTTTTGAGGCAAGTCTCGATCGCCGTTCCATCGTCTCGTCGGTAGTATTCAGCTTCTTCAAATGCGGTTCCTGACATCGCTTTGCCGCCGATCATGCCGCCTTCTTCGTCGGTGAAGACGATCACTTCGAGGGGGTGATTCATCTGAATCTGGTTGTCGCGTAGGACTCTGACGACTTCGATTCCGGCTAATACGCCCAGCGTGCCGTCGTAGCGGCCGCCTGTAGGAACGGTGTCAATGTGCGACCCAGTGACCAGAGAAGGGGCCTCAGCGACCCGTCCGGGGTAGGTGCCAATTAAGTTGCCAGCCGCATCAATTCGCGTGGTCATGCCTGCTTCGACCATCCACGATCGCACCAACTCACGCGCTCTAATATCTTCTGGACTGTAAGCAATGCGCCGCACACCCCCGTTAGAAAGTTTGCCGATCGCAGCGAGTTGATCAATTGTACGGTTGAGGCGATCGCTATTGATGAGAGAAGTCAGAGTCAGAGTCATAGAAAAGTTTTGAAGGTTGAGGGTTGGAATTAATCGGTAATTAGTGATTAGTCAGGAGTGATTAGTCGTAAATCAATTACTAATCACTAACCACCAACCACTAACAAACTGATTTAGAGCGGCTATAGTTCATTCAGTTTGGCGGCGCGTAAAAAATTGAATACCAACTAATGCTAGTCCAATCATCAAAAAAGAAAAGGCAGTTGTGAGCGTGCCCAGGGCATAAAGTGACGGATTGGTGACATTGGTGGTCATGCCAAAAATTTCGAGCGGCAGCGTGTTTTTTTCACCTGAAATCAATGAGGTGCGGGTGAATTCGTCATAGGACAAGGTGAACCCAAACAGCGCCACTCCGATCAGGCTGGAACCAATGAGCGGTAAGACAACCTGCCAAAACGTTTGACCGTCTCCTGCGCCCAGATCTCGTGCGGCTTCTTCGTAAGATGGATCAAATCGATTGAATACGCCCACCATTGTCAGAAATGCGAAGGGCAACGTCCAGGTGAGGTGTCCTGCTAATGCCGAGGTGTACCATTGATTAGGCAGTTTTAACAAGCTAAAAACAATACCAATACCCAAAGAAATGAGAATGCTAGGAACAATCAAACTGGAAACGGTGAGATAAAAGAGCAGGTTAGAGCCAATGAATCGTTTGCGGAACGCCATCGCAGCCGGAACGCTAATCAGTATCGTCAACGCCATAACCAACAGACCGAGCGTGAACGATCGCCCAAACGCTTCGACAAAACTTCCGACGCGCTGCTCTCCAAAAACGGCACCAATCCAATAAAAGCTAAATCCTCGCATCGGAAAAGTTAGTTCACCTTCGGGCCCTTGCAGAGAGAGCAAAAAGATCGCCGAAAACGGCCCATACATAAACAGCACAAACAACCCAAAGAACGCCGCCAACAAGTAAAAAGACAACGGGCGCTTTTTCATCGCTTATAGCTCCTTGCGAATGTCAACCACGCGCAAAATTGAGAACACCAATAAGAGGGTAATGGCTAACAAAATGACTGCGTTTGCGGCGGCTAGGGGATATTGCAAACTGCCGATTTGATTTTTGATCAGATAACCGATCGACGACGACTGTCCCCCACTCATCAGACGAACTGTTGCAAACTCTCCCATGACTGGGGTGACGACAAAAATGGTGCCGATCGCAATCCCCGGAGCCACCAACGGTAAGATAATTTCCTTCTGAATCTGAAAGCCAGAAGCTCCAGCATCTTCGGCGGCGGTAATCAGAGCGCGATCGATTCGCATCATGCTGTTAACGACCAGATAGCAATAACTTCCCGCAGCGACTTCCAGGTTTAAATTCTCAATCGCTGTAAAGCTACCGTATTTTTTGGTCACCGATCGCAGAGCAACCCCTTGAGTGCTGTTAAAACTTTTGACAACAGGGTCGCGCTTGGTGGATGGGTGGGAAGTTTCTGTCGGCATGGCTTCTCCAAGTTAGAGGTAGGAACTCACACATTCCTAAAGTCATGATCTCCAGGATCTCATAGAGCAATTTGGGAAAATGTGACAATTTATGCAGAAGTTGAGCCGACTCAGGGCTTGTATCGCATAGATAAAGCTCGATGATCAACCAACTTCTGATTCTTTCAACCACCCCTGACAACGGAGGCAAGTGTTTGATAGGATTATTGCACTCAAGGCATGTAGACTGTATACCGTCTTCGATAAATAGTATTGTGTTTTCCTATACATTTTTGTGGCTTGGGCATCTGACTTTATGAGAAAGAACCGACGTTAAGGACTGGATCGAGCGTTCACAGTTCTCAGGAAATTGCATATACAATTTGCTTCCGCTTGCAAGGTGAAGGAGTATTATTTTGACCCTATCTCCGCGATCGCTACAGCGCAGTTTGTCGCTTCAAGAACAGACCTATCAAGCCCTCAGAAGTGCGATTCTGGCTGGAGAGCTAGTACCAGGAGCGAGACTGGTCGAAACTCAGTTAGCCAAACAGCTAGAAGTCAGTCGGACTCCGATTCGGGAAGCATTGAGACAGCTTCAGCAGGCAGATTTGGCCATGCCAGACGCAAATGGAACGTTGCGCGTAGCCACCTTTTCTCAGAGTGACGCGACGCAGCTTTATGATTGTCGGATCGCTTTGGAGCGGTTGTCTGTAGTAGGAGCCTGTCAAAACGCCACTCAGCAGCACTTTGAAGAGTTAGATGTGCTAGTCATGCAGGCCGAAAAGATGGTCGAGAGCAAGCGATCGCACTTCAACAATTACCAACTGTTGGATCTGGATTATCAGTTTCATCGACTTCTAGCCAAAAGCTCTGGCAATCTGTGGTTGATGTCGCTGCTCGATCAAGTTTTTGATAAGATGGCGCTGCTACGAATTCAAACCATGCAAAACAATCCCCAGGTGTTAGAAATTCGGATTGAGCATCGTCACATTTTTGAAGCGATCGTTCAGCGAAATGCAGAAGCGGCGATCGGCGCGATCGGGCAACATCTGGCAGCCAGTCAAACACGAGTCATTCGAGAAGTGCGATCTCTGCAAGAGAATGTAGTAGAAGGGTAGGGGGAATGAAAATTTCCTGCGAATCGATCGTCTACTATTGAATTCTTTTCACCATGACAGCAACCAATTCTGCGGACACTAAGCGCGTTTTTATCTGTGGCTCGGCGCTCAAAGGGCAGCCTGATCACGGCAATCTGCAATCTGCAACGTTTCTGCGATCGGCTAATACCCAACCGTTATATCGTCTCCATGCCGCACAAGAAGGCTGGCACCCCGCGATTTATCAAGTCGAGGAGAATGGCATTAGCATTCCGGGTGAAGTGTATGAACTAACGATCGCTCAGTACGATTATTTAGTCTCTACGGAGCCGCCCAATATGTATCCAGGCGATGTCATTCTCGAAGATGGAGAAGTCTTGACAGCGATGCTCTATCCGCGTGATCTGGTTGAAAAATATCAGTGGGTTGACATTTCTGATCTGGGTGGTTGGGCAGCTTACAAGAAACAATCTGCAACGTAGTTGTTCTAAATCTAATGAACATCCTAATGAGTTGTGGGAGTTTGGTGGTTAGTGATTAGTCGTTAGTGATCAGTCGCAAACTAATGGCTCAGAACTAAAGACTAACAACTTGACCATTTCAAGATTCTCACAACTGATTTAGGATTTCTATCGGTTCATCTAACGCTTTAACTTCTGATAAAAATGCTGTCTCTAAATCTGTAAATGACGATCGACCACGACCAAAACTTCAAAGAACTGATCTC